>NZ_JCACKS010000012.1:0-21242 GCF_059505505.1 Pelatocladus sp.
TGATAACTGATAACTGATAACTGATAACTGATAACTGATAACTGATAACTGATAACTGATAACTGATAACTGATAACTGATAACTGATAACTGATAACTGATAACTGATAAATTGTCTCCCCTGTCCCCTTTCTCCAATCCCCTTTCCCCTTTAAAATCTATGCCTACTACTGATTGGACTCGTCACCACGTTCTTTCTCTAGCTGATTTCACCTCAGCTGAATACGATACCGTACTGCAAACAGCCGCCAGTTTTCAGGAGGTATTATCAAGGCGGACAAAGAAAGTACCAACTTTGCAGGGACATGTGGTAGCAAATTTATTTTTTGAGCCTTCAACTCGTACTCGTAGCAGTTTTGAACTTGCTGCCAAACGCCTTTCCGCAGATACACTTAACTTTGCCTCAGCCTCTTCTTCGATGACTAAAGGAGAGACGATTCTAGATACAGCCAAAACTTATTTGGCGATGGGAACTGATATTATGGTCATTCGCCATAAGGAAGCAGGAGTTCCAAATGCGATCGCTCAGGAAATGGATCGTCTCGGTGTCAAAGTTAGTGTCCTTAATGCTGGTGATGGTCAACATGAGCATCCTTCCCAAGGTCTGTTAGATTTATTTACAATCTGTACTCTGCTTGATCCAGATTCTCCCCGCCTAGAACTTCTCAAGGATAAAAAGATTGCTATTGTTGGGGATATTCTGCATTCACGTGTCGCGCGATCGAATATTTGGAGTATCACCGCCAGTGGTGCAGAATTACATTTAGCAGCACCACCGACTTTATTACCAAAATTATTTGCAGATTTCGGCAAAGATAGACCAGGTAGGCTGTTTGTACATTGGCAATTAGAACCAGCCCTCAAAGAGGCTGATTTTGTGATGACACTACGCTTACAGAAGGAACGGATGACTGCACATTTGCTGCCTTCTTTGCGAGAATATCACCAAATGTTTGGGATTACACGCTCAAAGCTGCAACTGTGCAAACCCAATGTCAAAGTTTTGCATCCAGGCCCAGTCAACCGTGGTGTCGAAATTAGCTCAGATTTAATGGATGATCCAGAATTTAGTTTGATTCAAACACAAGTTACAAGCGGTGTTGCTGTGCGGATGGCGCTGTTGTATTTGATTGGAACTACTAGGGGATAAGGTTTTCATGCTTAGTCTTACAATTACCTGAAGGAACCCCAGTACTGGGAGCCTCTGACTCCGGATCAGCGCGGAAAATACCACCAGTACCATCAGCAAGTATTGCATAGAAAACAATTTGATTGCTGTTATTTAATCCCTTATTGGAAAAATAAATAGCTTTTACTGTCGAGCCAAACAAAGTATCACCTGCAACAATCACCTTATCAGCGACTGGATCTGCTCCAGTAAAAATACCCAAGCCACCGTCTTTAAGGACACCTTTAAATGCTACTGTTCCAACATCATTGATTGCAGGATTCTCGAAAAATTTAAAGTCTTTGCTGTTGTCGGCAATATTAGTTATTGTGCCGTTGTTAACTATAAATATACCTTCGCCGTCTTCCTTTTTTAAGACTCCCTTAAATGCTACGGTTCCTGGATTATTGATAGCTGGAGGAAAAACAAAACTAAACTTACTAGTACTAGTTGTATCAGCTATAGGGATGGTTACTCCATCTGAGGTGATTGTAAAAATACCACGTTCTCCCGTATCTAGCCTAGCTGAAAAGGCAATGGTATTTGCATCATTAATTGCATATCCATCAAAGTCACTGTAAGAACCACTGGTATCAACAACAACAGTTGTTGCTCCATCAATATTCATGAAGATACCACGGCCATTCTCGATCTCAGATGAGAATGCAACAGCAGCTTTGTTATTGATGACAGGAGAACCAAAGGCTCCTCTAGGCTGGCTGCTTTCGGCTATGGTAGTTGTGATTCCGTGATTCACAGTAAAAATACCACTACCTATCGTATCAATATTGGCATCAAAAGCTATAATACCTGAATCGTTCATTGCAGGTTTATTCCCAAACAAACTAAATATCCCACTAGCGTCGGTGATGGTGGAGGTTGTTTCACCATTTCCAATCAAAATGGTACTACTTGTACTTTCTAAATTGGCTGAGAAAACTATAGTCCCATCATTATTGATTGCAGGATTAGACCCAAGTGTAGTAAAACCATCTTTGGTATCAGCAATTTTCGTGAAAGTGAAAGCTGTAGCTTCACCTATAGCAAGCAAGCTGATAGAAAAACTAATTGCTGTTGCTGTTAAAAACTGTTTGATAGTAGCCATAATCGTCTTGTCCTAAAAAGCCCAAGTAGCATTATTGTGAAATATGATACTAAGAGTACTGGTATAAAATAGCAAGGATATACAAATTAATTAATGATTCTACAAATTTCTTCAGTAATATCACTTAAGTAGAACGACTTGAAAAAGCCAAACTATATTAAGTAATGTAAAAAGACTAGGATTCAGTTTGTAGTAAGGACTTTAGTCCTTTTTTGAGAACTAAAGTTCTCACTACGAGCCTTTAATTATTTAACCTGTTCTACTTATCAACTTTAGTTCCTTCAAAATATTAATGTTGACATTTAGATTATTTCGATTATTCTGGAAATATGACTAAAGAAGAAACGGCTCGGTATGCAGATATCTTTGCTGCACTGGGGTCGGAACCACGCTTGGAAATAATGCGGTTGCTGTTTGCAGCTTATCCAGATGGAATGACTGTGGGGGAAATTCAGGAAAAGCTGAAAATTCCCAACTCGACCCTATCTCATCATTTGGAGAAACTGCGGATTGAGGGTTTAGTTAATAGTCGTAAAGACAAACAATTTCTGTGGTACTCAGCGAATGCTGAGACTATGGAAGATTTATTGACTTTTTTATCGACAGGGAGAACAAGACGAGAATTTTTTGGGAATGTTTCTGGTGTTTCTAGCGATCGCATTCCTAATGCAGTCAATAATACATCAATTCAGGAAGGGTTTATGTTGGAAAGATTTTTTGAATCTATATTTGAAAAACTCTTCGGTTTTATGTCAGGTAGATTTCACCTCAGAGGTTATGAAAGATTCACTCAAAAAGCGATTATAGCGATTAGAATTGCTCAAGGTGAATCTCGTCGCTTGGGACATAATTTTGTTGGAACAGAACAAATTTTACTGGGATTAATTGGTGAAGGTAGTGGTATTGCATCCCAGTTTCTCACCTCCGTAGATGTGAACTTAGAAAATGCTCAAATTGAGGTTGAAAAAATTATCGGGAGAGGTTTAGGAAATACAGCTGTAGATGTTCCTTTTACACCCAGAGCCAAGCGAGTATTAGAATTAGCAGTGGAACAGTCGCAACAACTTGGCGTAAATTACATTGGTACAGAACATTTACTATTAGGTATTCTCCGTGAAGGAGGAGGAGTAGCAATAAGAGTATTGCAAAATCTTGGGGTAGATTTAATTTCTTTAGAACAACGTATACGGAGATCTCTGACGTAATTCAGACATAATTCAAAATTTGCCTAATTGATAATAAATTTCTTCAAACACAAATAATATAGTTGTTGATACAACTAAAAAATATTTATTTGTACTCCAAAATACATTTATTTTGGAGATATTTATTAATGTTGGAATTTAGTACTAAACTTCAAGATTCAATATGACTAAAGTCACATGAAATATAAATTAGCTTTTTTTATATTGACAATATAATTAATATGTGGAGCTTCTTAAAAGCATCGTACATCTCATAGGAAAGTCAAATCATAAGTTATTGTATAGGCGCTACTGACTGTGACAAATTTAGTTTGACTTCCTCTGAATTCTCAATTTCATTTGTCTTCGATTCCTCAATCTTAGACTTGAATATTGATGGTTAAGATTTCTTCGTAAACTATCAAAGCAAAACTAGTTGAGGAATCTATACTTTTAGATTTATGAATACAACACACCAAGCTCAAAGCCAACAAACTGCTCTGATTACTGGCGCATGTAGTGGAATTGGTTATCAATTAGCATGTCTTTTTGCTTCTGATAATTATAATCTCGTGTTAGTAGATAGGTGGGCAGAAAAACTAGCTGAGATCGCAGAAGAATTTCCTAAAAAATATGGTATAGCAATAAAACCTATTGTCAAAGACTTATCTAAATCAACATCTCCAGAAGAAATTTTTACTGAGGTGCAAAACTCACATATTAAAATTGATGTGCTAGTAAATAATGCTGGATTTGGTACTTATGGATTATTCCACGAAATTGATCTAACTACAGAATTGGAAATGATGCAAGTAAATGTGGTGTGTCTCACCCATTTAACGAAATTATTTCTCAAAGAAATGGTTAAACAAGGCAGAGGTAAAATATTAAACGTATCCTCAACTGCTGCGTTTCAACCAGGACCTTTAATGGCAGTTTATTTTGCTACCAAAGCTTATGTATTGTCATTTTCGGAAGCGATCGCCAACGAATTAGAAGGTACAGGTGTGACTGTGACTGTTCTTTGTCCAGGCCCTACAGCATCTGCTTTTCATGAAAGAACAGGCATGGCAGACTCTAAACTAGTTAAGGGTAAAAAAATGATGGATGCTCAAACTGTAGCTCAACTTGGCTACAGTGGGTTATTCGCAAACAAAACTCTTGTGATTCCAGGTGTGAAAAATAAGCTATTAGTTGAAATCGTCAAACTTGCGCCAAGAGAGCAAGTCACAAAAATAGTTAGAAGTATGCAGGAAGTGAAATAGATTATAAGTTATAAGTTATGAATTATGAATTTTGTGTATGATTCATAATTCATAATTCATATCTTGTTATTCTCCCGTAATTGAAAGTCCATCAACCCAAATTTTTGGACAAACTCCTCCAGGAGTCAACTCTGGTTCTTTTTCCACAAAAAGAATAGATTTAAGAACTTGGAGAAAATCACCAGCAACAGTCGCTGATTCAATACTCGTCTTCACACCTTTGTTGACAATCCAACCATCAAAAGGTAGAGAAAACGAACCTTGTAATGATTTTACACCTGCATGGAGAGCTTGTAAATCATCAATAAGAATTACATTTTCAGCAGTTTCCAAGCTCAATTCTTGTTCACCTGGTGCAGCAGCAAAAACATGATAAAAGTTAGGACTGACGGTGACTTTTGCACCAATGTTAGCATTTCCTGTGGGTTTAGCATTCATCCTTTTGGCAGTACCTGCACTATGTATAAAACCAGCTAAAACACCATTTTCAATCAATGAAATTTGGCGAGTCGGAGTTCCTTCGCCATCAAAACTTTCTGCGCCAACATTAGCAGGATGCAAAGCATCATCATACACAGAAAGCAGAGGAGATGCTATTTGTTTGCCTAAATCATCAGGAGTAGATAAACTTTGCTTATCGAGAATATTTTGGGCATTAAATAAATTAGAAAAAGCACTCAAAAGACTTAAAAAAGCATCCGGCGAAAAAACCACTGTATACTTGCCAGACTTGACTTTTTCATAGTTCAAGTGGCTAATAGTCTTCTGTGTTGTTTCTTGAATGCAACCATTAATATCTAAACTTTCTAAACTGCGTTCAACTCTAAAAGCACCAGCACTGCGAGGTTTTTTACCATCTTCCTCTGTTTTGCTGTAGAGATAAATAGATGCTAAAGAGTGAGATTCAGTTCTGATAGCACCATCACTATTGAGATAGAATCTATCAATATCTCTTTGAGCTAAATTGTTATAAGGTACTCCTTGAATTGCCGAATGAGCAGCCAAAACTTCTTTTTCAGCCGTCAACAAAGTTTCTATTAATTGAGAAACTGGTGCTTGTGGTGATTTTTCTTTTTTTGGAGTGGCAATCTTAATAGTAGCTTCTGGACTAAAATCTGGCACGTTTTCTTTGACACCAAAGAAACTAGCTTCATAGGCTGTTTTTAAAGCCAATTCTAATCCTTTGGGATCTACATCTGTGGTGCTGGTGACACCCATTGTATTTTCGTCATTCCAAACTCGAACAGTGACACCAGAAAGATTTGAAGCTTTAACTTGCTTAGGCTCACCTTGATCAACTTGTACACTGGTTGCATCTGCACTTGAGCCATAGATATCGAATTTTTTGATGCCAAGTTTATTTGCACTGTCCTTGGCATAATTTGCAATTTCACTGATATTGGGCATAGTCAATTTTAGATTTTAGATTTTGAGTTTGTAGAAAGTTCATTTTGGATATTAGATATTTAGATTTTGGCTAGAAGAACGTGTTTGCTTGCTTCAACTAAATTAATCACTCTTAATGCAAGTTGTTTAGTTCTAGTTTTAAACTGTTGCTCATTCACAATCCAAAATCCAAAATCTAAAATCCAAAATTCTTTAGCGTCCACCAACGGTAATTGAATCAACTTTGATATGAGGTTGTCCAACTGTGGTGTAAATACTCCCACTGATGGAGCCACAAAAACCAGGTGCTAAAGATAAATCTTGGGAACACATGGAAATTTTATTCATAATTTCCTTAGCTTCACCAATTAAGATCGCTCCTTTTAGTGGCTTGGTAATTTTGCCGTTTTCAATTAAATAAGCTTCGTCTACACCAAAGTTAAATTGACCTGTAGCACCAACACTACCACCACCCATTTTTTTACAGTAAATGCCTTTATCAACGGAGGCAAATAAATCTTCGGTTGTGTATTCTCCAGGTGCAATATAAGTGTTACGCATCCGGCTAGCAGCTGCAAAGGTAAAACTCTGGCGGCGTCCGCTACCTGTTCTGGGGTGTCCGGTGCGCCAGGAACCAGCTCGATCTGCTAAAAAGTTCTTGAGAATGCCTTTTTCAATTAATAGTGTTTTTTGGGCTGGCATACCTTCATCATCCATGTCAATTGTACCGAAGGCTTGTTCGGTACGCCCTTCATCCAAAGCGGTTAGACTTTCGTGGGCAATTTTTTCACCCTTTTTATCGGCGAAGGGAGATGTTTTGCGTTCTATTTGGGTGGTTTCCAGCAAGTGTCCACAAGCTTCGTGGAAGATTACGCCACCAAAGTGATTAGCCATGATGATCGGATAAGTACCTGATTCGACGTAATCTGCGTAGAGCATTTTAAGCGCGGATTCAGAGATATGTTCTGCTGATTCTTGATAATCCCAGGTTTTGAGGAAGTTAGGATCACTGGTATTACCAGCACGTTCACCAATAGAAGTACGATTAGCACCATCTGCACATAGGAGATTAAATCCTACAGATTGAGTGAGGCGAATGTCGCGAGCAAAAGTGCCATCACTAGCAGCAACTAGGACTTCTTGCCAATCACGGAAGTAGGTAGCACGACGGGATTGGATATGGTTAGCTTTACGCTGGAGTTGGGCTGTACCATCAAGCAGAATTTCTCCCATTTCTCGGATGGAACTACACAGAGATAACCAGCTATCTTTAGCTCTTTTGGTGGCGTAGTCTCTGAGTAGTTCTAGGTTGATTTCGGGGATTAAAGCATTGGGAGCAGGTAGCTGCAATCCTAGAATAGAAAGCCCTTTTTCTAAAGCTGCTTTCAAACCTGCAAAAGATATGTCATTAGTGCTGACATAGCAGTCTGCATGTCCTTTAAATACTCTAACTCCTGCACCAGTGGAAAGACGTGGTGTAATGCTGGTGATGGTATCTTCTTCTGCAAGACAACTTATGTAGTTAACACGCTCTAAGAAAAATTCGATAAAATCAGCGCCAGCAGCGCGTCCTAGTCCCAAGAGGGTAGCTAGGGGAGCTTCCCAGGTTTCATCGAATCGTTCTGTAGTCGAGGTGTATTGCAGAGTGGGGAGTTGTTGGGACAGAAGTAGGGTATTTGTTAGCATGAATATTCTCTTAGTGCTGGCTGGTTCGGAGGTTTGACTATGTATGCTGGTGTGTTGACTCTCACAGATGACTTTTGGGAATCATCTGTACTAGCTTCTTAAATAGTAGCTTGCCCACTTTAGTGCTTGTGCGCGATCGCACTAATTCCACTAGTTTTTTACAATTCCTAAAGCAGAAAATCCATCAAAATAATCACATCGTGCGACAATAGAAATAGTGGCGTTGCATAATTGAAGTATAAATTCGAGCGATCGCCATGCAATGTCCAAGGTAGATTCAGCAACGCCCAAAAAACAGATTCTATTTCAGTGCATAGGGAGAGACTAGGGTTGCCTACACTCGGCGTAAATATTGATCATATCGCCACTATCCGACAAGCGCGACGGACGGTGGAACCAGACCCAATCGCAGGGGCGGTACTGGCAGAATTAGGTGGTGCAGATGGTATTACAGCCCATCTGCGAGAAGACAGACGACACATCCAAGAACGGGATGTGCGTTTATTGCGACAGACGCTCAGAACACATTTAAATTTAGAAATGGCTGCTACAGATGAAATGGTAGCGATCGCCCTCGATATCAAACCAGATTATGTGACTTTAGTCCCCGAACGACGAGAAGAAGTGACCACAGAAGGTGGATTAGATATTGCAGGTCAAATTGCTAGAATTGGAGAGGTTGTTGATAAACTACAAAGCGCTGCTATTCCAGTGAGTTTGTTTATTGATGCCGAGCATGCACAAATTGAAGCTTCTGTCAAGGTACAGGCGAAATTCATTGAACTGCACACTGGACGATATGCTGAAGCTAAAGACGAAAAAAGTCGCAAGCAGGAATTAGATATGTTAGCAGGCGGGTGCGAACAGGCGATGAAAGCCGGATTGCGAATCAACGCTGGTCATGGACTCACCTACTGGAATGTCTATCCCGTTGCTTGTCTTCCTGGTATGGAAGAACTGAACATAGGTCACACCATCATCAGTCGGGCTGTGTTAGTAGGTATGGAAAGAGCAGTCCGGGAGATGAAATTAGCTATGCGCGGGAATCAGTGAACAGTTATCAGTAAAAAGTAACTGATAACTGATAACTGTTCACTGATAACTGGGGAAAGTCTCTGCGAAATCTAGAAATTTATTGGTAATTACGGACACTGTAAGTAAAATCTGAAACCAAAAATTCTATGAGCGCACAACAATCTCAAGACCTACCGCTTTGGGTACAAGACCGGGATGAAGTCATTACCCAAAGCAAAGATGCTCAATGGCGCTATGGTGTCCCTCCTGATTATGCCGAATCAAAAGCAGGTCTTGCTCAGGAGAGCAAATGCTGTCATTTAGAAGGTTCTTTAGAAGCGATCGTGCAAAACTTGGTGAGAACCTTTGAGATGGAGGTATCTTTTAAAAGTAATCCTCAACAGTGGTTGTCAGTTGTACAAGATAAGTTTCGTATGAGTAGTAACGGCGGCTCACTCTACACTGCTCAAGATGTATATGCCTCTGGAACTTACAATGCATTTATTGGCGATGTAGAAAATTATAAAGCTTCTGAGGAAACCTTTGAATCTTCAGGTAAACTTTTTCGGACTGCGTTTCCAAAAGGATTTTTGTGGGAAGTACTGGAGGTTTATTCTGGACCACCCAACGTTACATTCAAGTGGCGACATTGGGGAACATTTAATGGGCCATATAAAGACTATGCACCCACAGGACAGACGGTGGAGATAGTTGGGATGAGTCTTGCTCGTGTTACAGATGACTTGAAAATTCTTGCTGTTGAGCATTATTTTGACAATAGCGAATTTTTAAACAAGCTGACAAGTGGCAACAAACAGGCTAATGATCAACAACCAGCAAATGCTTGTCCTTTTGGCTCGTGGTTAAAAAGATTAAAGCTGAGATAATTTGTCAAGGACATAGTAGATAATACTATGTCCCCACTTTGAATTTATTTAGCAAAGAACGAAAATGAAAACATACTATTACGTTTTGGCAAGTCAACGCTTTGTGTTAGAAGAAGAACCAATGGAAGAAGTGTTGCGAGAACGTACCCGTCACTATCACGAACAAGAAAAGGAAATAGATTTTTGGGTAGTGAAGCAACCTGCTTTTCTGGAAGTACCCCAGATGGCACAAGTTAAGGCAAAATGTCCGCAACCAGCAGTAGCAATTATTTCTACTAATCACCAATTTATTACTTGGCTGAAACTGCGATTAGAATACGTAATCACAGGTGAATTTCAAGCACCTTCTGAAAGTATCGCCGATCCTTTGGCATCTCTTGCCACTGTGTCTTGATCGGGGATTGGGGAAAGGGGATTGGGGATTGGAAATAGCCAAAAACCAGCCATTCCCCTATTCCTTATTCCCTATTCCCGATCCCCGACCCCTGATCCCCTATATTCATGTATAAATTTCATAATTTACCAAATATTTTAGTAATTAGTTTGACTCTAGCGATCGCCTCTGTTACTTCTTTCATCTCCTTGATCGCTGTGATGAATACTGCTTTTGCCCAAGAACAAAAAATTCCTGTTTGTCAATCTCCCAAACCGGGCGAATATGTGTTATTGGTGATCAGTCCAACTACAGATAGTAGAAATCAATTACGTCGCGCCTTACCGCCTGAGCTTAAGAGTACAACCTGTAGATATCTTAACGATACAGTGACTAGGATCGGTGGATTTAATAGAATTGATGATGCGAACCGTTGGGCTAGGTATGTCAATAGCATTGCGGGTTTGT
Source organism: Pelatocladus sp. (assembly GCF_059505505.1). Taxonomy (NCBI): domain Bacteria; kingdom Bacillati; phylum Cyanobacteriota; class Cyanophyceae; order Nostocales; family Hapalosiphonaceae; genus Pelatocladus; species Pelatocladus sp. The sequence goes on from NZ_JCACKS010000012.1 coordinate 10,537, forward strand.
CGGCTATTATTACTACTCGACCAGCACAGGTAGCAGTAGCACCGACTCAAACACCAAGCTTTCAACCTCAACGTTTGGGAAGTGGTTTTGCTGTCTTAGTAGATTATTTCAACCGTCCAGAACTGGCAAATCAAGTTAAGCAAGCAGTGGGGGGTGATGTGGGTTTTGCAGCTTATGGGCAACGCCATTACTTGCTAGCGACTTATACAACTAATCAAAAAGACGCATACAGTACATTAAAGAAGCTTTCAGAACGAGGTTTTTTTGCAGTGATTGTTGATAGTAGTAAGGTAACGCTGTTGCGATCGGCAGTAACCATACCACCAAATTAAATTGGTCATTGGTCATTGGTCATTGGTCATTGGTCATTGGTCATTGGTCATTGGTCAATAACCACTAACTAGTAACCATTAACCAATAACAAGTTTTCAATTATAGGCATAACTAGCTAAACAAGAGATGGTGATACCTAATGCCGAGCCAGCTATCACCTGAAATGGCGTGTGTCCTAGCAATTCCTTGAGGCGATCGCCTGTAAATTCTGGGTGTTCGTGAAACAATTCATCAATCATTTGATTGAGGATGCGGGCTTGTTTGCCAGCAGCTTGACGGACTCCAGCTGCATCGTACATGACAATAATCGCAAAAACTGTGGCTAGGGCAAATTCAGCAGATGCCCAGCCATGAGTTTGCCCCACACCAACCGCTAAAGCCGTAACTAAAGCTGAATGGGCGCTGGGCATACCTCCGGTTGTGACTAAAACACTCACATTCAATTTCCGATTTTTGATTATTTCAATGATGAGCTTCAAAGCTTGAGCCATCAAACAAGAGAATAGAGCAACCACCAGCACCCGGTTGTCTAAAATATTGCCTATATCCTGCATGGTATTTTGGTCAGGTTAATAACAATGAGCAGCAGTTGTGTGTGAGCTAGTAATAGATGCAACCAAAAATCTCCAATTAACCCAGTGCTGTGCAGCAGAAACTCAGTGTAGACGCGTAGCGGTTTGCCGCAGGCTACAGTCAACCAATAACCAGTAACTGATAACTGTCTAGTGACTGCGACTGGTGATAAAGTGAGCTAGTGCCACTAATGGTTCTGCCGCTTTCCCAAAAGGTTCTAATTCTGTGCAAGCAGAATCAATAAGCTGTTGGGCTTGTTTTTGAGATTTTTCAATTCCCCAGAGGCTTGGATAAGTTACTTTCTTGGCTTTTTGATCTTTACCCACACTTTTTCCTAGCTGTTCTTGTGTAGAGGTGATATCTAAGATGTCATCAATAATTTGAAAAGCTAGTCCAATATTCTTGGCATATCGAGAGAGCCTTTGTATATTGTCTTCCGATGTCCCTGCCAAAATACCACCACAAACTACACTTGCTTCTAAAAGCGCTCCTGTTTTGTGGTTATGAATAAAATTGAGTGTTTCGGAAGAAATATCTGATTTTCCTTCTGATTCGAGATCAAGTACCTGACCACCCACCAAACCAGCAGATCCGACTGCACGCCCCAGAATAGCAATTACTCGTAATACTCGCTCTGCTGGCACATCTTTGGTGTTTATTACTACATGTTCAAAAGAATAAGCTAACAAGCCGTCTCCAGCCAAAACTGCGATATCTTCGCCGTATACCTTGTGATTGGTAGGTTTACCGCGACGATAATCATCGTTATCCATGGCTGGCAAATCATCGTGAATCAAAGACATGGTATGAATCATCTCTAGCGCACACGCAGTTGGCATAGCCATGGCGATGTTTCCACCAGTCATTTCACAGGTAGCAAGGCAAATAATCGGACGCAGGCGCTTACCTCCAGCTAAAAGAGAGTAGCGCATTGCTTCATAAATTTTTTCAGGATAACTCACGGTAATAGCCTGTTCCAAAGCTACTTCACATAGCTTTTGCCTTTCTTTTACATAGGTAATGAGGTCGAAATGGGCTTTTTCTGGAGTTAGTTTCAGGTTATCCGTTGTTACCATTCTTAATTTCCTTAAATTTCTGTTATTTAAGTAACAATTTTAAGGGAAAGAGTCATCGGTCAATCGTCAATAGTCGATGGTCAATAGTTTTTCACAAATGACATAGACGCGCAAGCGGCTATCTACGGTAGGCGCGTAGCGACTTCTGGTAAGTAGCCACTCCGTGTCTACCCGCAGGGTAGGACAAATGACAATGAGCAATAATCACTCTTTACTCTTTAAGCGTTGGCTATAGCTATCCACCGTATTTTGCAATAACATGGCGACAGTCATAGGGCCAACACCGCCAGGAACTGGGGTGAGGAACTCTACCACATTTGCAACTGATTCAAAGTGGACATCGCCGACTAGGCGACTATTACCACTGGGATCAGTGACACGATTTATCCCCACATCTACCACAACCGCGCCTGGTTTTATCATCTGAGCCGTAATTAGTTCTGGACGGCCAACAGCTGCAATTAAAATATCAGCGTTTTTAGTTATGGCTGCGAGATCTTGCGATCGCGAATGGGCAATTGTCACCGTTGCATCAGCTTCTAAAAGCATCAATGCCAATGGTTTACCCACCAAGATACTACGCCCTACCACCACCGCTTGTTGAGAGCGCAAGGAAATTTCATATTCCTGCAACAGGCGCATTACTCCAGCTGGCGTACAACTGCGTAAACCTGGTTCACCCCGCACTAGTTTTCCCATATTTACTGGGTGCAATCCATCAGCATCTTTGTTGGGATCTATTTGGTGTAATAAAGAAATCGCATCTAGATGAGGGGGTAGGGGCAACTGTACGAGAATACCATCGACTCGTTCATCTTGATTGAGATTGTCAATGACTTCTTCAAGTTCAGCTTGAGTGGTTTGTGTAGGAAAATGCTTACCAAAAGAGGACATACCAATTTTCGCACAGGCTTTTTCTTTACCACGCACATAAGCAGCTGAAGCTGGGTTATCGCCTACCATTAGCACTGCTAAACCAGGCGGTCGTCCCATTTGGGGTTGTAATCTGGTAATAGTAGCAAATAATTCTTGCTGAATTTTTGTTGCTAGGGCTTTACCATCAAGCAGTTTTGCAGTGTTTGTTTCCATCACTATTACCAATTACCAATTACCCATTACCTATTTTCTCAGATATGTAACGGAACTGATTTATTGTAAATAGCGACAAACCAACCATTGATGCCAAAATTCTCTCCCAGGGTATCTTTTATGCTACAGGCACCAAAATTTTACCTTCCTTTCACAGTTTTCCATTTGGGATTGACTTACTTTCTCGTGGCAGGATTAATAAGTTGTAGTAATTTCAGTTTTTCTGGTATCAATGCAATTGGTGCAAATGTGACTCCGATTCGAGAACTGCGATCGCAACCAGATAGTAATACAACAGTATACATCCAAGGCAAGGTTGAAAAAATTGCTCCCCTGTTAAAAAAACAAGCCTATCTGGTAAAGGACGAGACTGGTAAAATTTGGGCTATTACCAATCAAACAAATGTGCAAGTCGGAGATCAAGTAGTAATCAAAGGTCAAATTCGCTACCGCAGTATTCCGATTGCAGGCAAAGAATATGGGGAAGTGTATATCGAAGAGAAGTAATAATAATAACGTCACACTGTCCTCATCAAAAATTTATGAGTAAGCAACTAGTGCATGTAGCGATCGCTATTCTCTACCAAGAAGACAAATTTCTGATGCAACTGCGCGATAACATCCCCAATATTCTCTACCCTGGTTACTGGGGACTATTTGGTGGACACATTGAGTCTGGAGAAACGCCAGATATAGCTGTCAAGCGAGAAGTTTTAGAGGAAATTGGCTATAATCTACCACCAATAGTGTCTGAATTTGGCTGCTATGCTGATGATTCTGTGGTGCGTCACGTCTTTCAAGCACCGTTGTTGGTGGAATTAAACCAACTTGTTCTTAACGAAGGTTGGGATATGGGTTTAGTAACACTAGAAGACATTGACCAAGGACAATGTTATTCCAAAATCGCAGGGGAAATTCGGCCTCTTGGGCCAGTGCATCAGCGAATTTTGTTAGATTTTATGAGACATAAGAATGGTTAGTGGTTAGTGGTTAATATGCAATCTGTAAATCAGCTACCCAGATGGTTAACTTTCGCTTTAGCATTTCCTTTGCTCATCTTAAATGGTTGGGTATTGCTTCAGGTAATTAATTATTTTCAACCTTTAGTAAGCATTGTTATTGCGGCTATTTTATTAGCTTTTATTCTGGATTATCCGATTCGATTTGTGCAAGGAAGAGGCGTGCAACGTAATTTTGCCATATCTGGGGTACTTCTTTTAGCTATACTCATATTAGTAGGTTTAGGTATTACTTTAGTACCGCTCATTATCCAACAACTCAACGAATTAGCTAATATTTTGCCCACATGGATAGATTCTGGAAGACAACAACTACAAGCTTTGCAAAATTGGGCAACAACAGAACAGTTACCTTTTCATTTAAGTGGATTAATCCCCCAACTTCTCGATAGAATCTCCAACCAAATTCAAAATTTTACGGGTAGGATATTGAGCTTTGCTTTAGATACTATTGGTAGCTTAGTTAATGTTTTATTAACAGTAGTATTGACTTTCTATCTAGTCTTAAATGGAGAACGTCTTTGGGATGGGATATTTTTGTGGTTTCCATCTCATATTGGCTTACAAGTGCGTCAGTCATTACGAGAAGACTTTCAAAATTATTTTATTGGACAAATAACATTAGCGACTATCTTAGCATCAGGAATTACCCTAGCTTTTTTGGCGTTACGAGTTCCTTTGAGCTTACTTTTTGGATTAGTAATTGGGTTTTTTGCTTTGTTTCCTTTTGGTACAGGAGTAGGTATTACTATAGTAAGTTCTTTAGTAGCATTAAGTAATTTTTGGTTAGGAGTAGAAGCTTTAAGTGTAGCAGTAGCAATTGACCAATTTAACTACAATTTTGTTGCTCCTCGCATTCTGAGTAATTTAACTGGTTTAAATCCAGTTTGGGTAGTAATCTCTTTATTAATAGGAGCAAAATTAGGAGGACTACTAGGACTTTTAGTTGCGATTCCTTTAGGAAGTTTTATCAAAAGTGTTGGTGATAATTGGCGTGAGGGAAAATTCAGTCCCGCAACTGACGAGGATATTAAATACACTTCCCAAATTCAGACAGCTAAAAATCTTTGAATTATTTCCTGACTAAGTTCATGAGTAGAACCAGAAGCGACAATACCACCTTTTTGCATAGCGTAATAGTAATCAGCTTGTCGGACAAAGTGTAGGTGTTGTTCTACTAATAAAACAGAAATACCAGTGGTAGCAACAATGCGACGAACTGCGGCTTCAATTTCTAAAATAATTGAAGGTTGAATTCCTTCTGTGGGTTCATCTAGTAAAAGTAATTGAGGTTGTCCCATTAAAGCACGAGCGATCGCCAATTGTTGTTGTTGTCCACCACTTAAATCACCACCCATACGCGCAAGCATAGTTTTCAAAACTGGAAATAGTGTCAAAATATCTTCTGGAATCTCTTGATTTTTCGCTGGTTTTCTTCTCGCTTCTAAACCCAATAAAAGATTTTCTTTTACCGTTAAACGTGGTATTATTTCGCGTCCTTGGGGTACATAACCAATTCCCATTTTTGCTCTTTGATCGGGAGATTTGGAATTGATGATAGTCTCAGCCAGAGTAATTGTACCGCCGCGAGGTTTGAGTAACCCCATAATTGTTTTGAGGAGAGTAGTCTTCCCCACACCATTGCGTCCGATGAGACAAACCATTTGTCCATCTGGAACACTCAAATCTACATTCCGAAGAATGTGACTTTCGCCGTAATAAACATCAAGATTAGATATTTGCAACATTATTTTGGTTATTGTTCATTGGTCATTGGTCATTGGACTTTAAGAGTCGTCTTTTGTAAACAAGTATTTGTATTTCGCTGATGAGTGTTTGATACTCGACGACAGGGGAGAGTAAAAGATGAACAGAATCTATCAAAAATATTCTCCCTGTTCCCTTTTAAAGATCAATCTTGCTGTTGTCCCAAATAAACCTCAATCACGCGAGGATCATTTTGCACTGCTTCGATATTACCTTCACACAACACCGAACCTTGATGGAGAACTGTGACTTTTCTAGCTATTTGGCGTACAAATTCCATATCATGTTCAATCACCAAAATTGAATGACTCTGTGCTAACGCCAAAAGTAATTCTCCGACATTATAAGTTTCTTCATCAGTTAACCCAGCCACAGGTTCATCAACGAGTAATAAATCAGGAGACTGCGCTACCAGCATCCCAATTTCTAAACGTTGTTTTTCGCCGTGAGAAAGTAAACCTGCTGGGATATCCGCCTTATCTGTTAAACCTATTGTTTCTAGTAATCCTTTCATACTATTTTTTTCCGCATTACTAGGACTTCCCAACAAAGTAGAAAATACATGCTTATTGCGATTACTAGTAAGTTCCAGATTTTCACGAGGTGTTAAATTGAGATATATTCGAGGAGTTTGGAATTTACGACCAATTCCTAAACGTGCAATTTGATGTTCTTTAAGAAAACGTAGATTTTTACCTTTAAATAAAACTCGTCCTTTTGTTGGTTGGACTTTACCTGTGATCACATCGAGAAATGTTGTTTTACCAGCACCATTCGGGCCAATTACTACTCGTAATTCTCCCACATCCATGCTAAAGTTTAACTGATTTAATGCCTGAAACCCATCAAAAGTAACAGTGAGGTTTTCAGTTTCCAAGATTTTGGCGTTCATGCTGCACTTCGGCGTCTTGTTCTAAACTGGGATAAGTAGCAATTTCAGAAGGACGTTGTAAAAAAGAAATTTTTTGATCACGCAACCATCCAACTATGCCATCTGGTAGGACTGTAACAACTATTAAAAATAGCGCACCCTGGAAAAATAGCCAGTTGTCGGAATATTGTTCGCTCAAGAAAACACGAGCATAATTAACAAGCAAAGTACCTAAAATTGCTCCTACTAACGTGGCGCGTCCACCCACCGCAACCCAAATTACCATTTCAATCGAAAAAGCAATATCCATCGCTCTAGGTGATACAGAACCACTTTGAAGAGTGTAAAATGCTCCAGCAATTCCGGCTATTGCTCCCGAAACAGCAAAAACCAACACTTTAAATTCTGTAGGATTGTAACCCGAAAAACGCACCCGACTTTCATCATCACGAATTGCTATGAGTAACCTGCCAAAACGTCCACTTGTTAACCAGCGACAAAGAGTATAGGTAGTAACTAGAAACAATACCGTGAGAGTATAGAAAATAAACTGCGTTTTGGAATCGCTAACTGTTGCTCCAAAGAAAGTTGTAAAATCTATTAATCCATTCGTACCATTAAAAAGTTTTTGTTGACCATTAAAGAAATTGAAAAAAACAATTGTCGCAGCTTGCGTCAAAATCGAAAAATATACTCCCTTGATGCGATTACGAAATACCAAATATCCTAATATTCCTGCTAAGACTGCGGGGATAACTACCACAGCAACAACCGCAAAAGGAAACGAATAAAAAGGTTTCCAAAACCAAGGTAATTCAGTCACTCCATATAGTCCCATAAACTCAGGTAACTCACCTTGAGGAACTTGCAGCTTTAGGTACATAGCGATCGCATATCCACCCAAACCAAAGAAAATTCCATGTCCCAAACTCAATAACCCAGTAAAACCCCAAATTAAATCTATACCTAAAGCCACAATTGCCAGCGATAAAAATCGTCCCAGCAAATTCAGCCGAAAGCTAGACAAAACAACAGGCATAATTAAAATCAGGATGAGTGCGATCGCCACCACCATCCCCACTTCAAATAAAATTAATCTTCTTCTATTTCTTTTCATATTCTTTTAATCGCCAATCCCCATTTCCTATTCCCCTTTCCCCAATCCCCGTTCCCTTATTCAAACATCAACAGTACGTCCCTTCTGTGGAAAAATACCAGCAGGTTTCCACTGTAAAAACGCAATAATCAACGCAAACACCATCACTCTAGCCATACTTGTCGTCGCAAAAAATGTAAAAAAATCTGCTAAAGGTTGAACAGGAGTCAACAACAAAGCTAGAGTTCCAGAACCAATCAAAAAGTTCACCGTTCCAATCGCCAATGCTGCCACAATACTACCGATCAAGTTGCCTACACCACCAACAACCACAACCATAAAAGTATCGATAATATAATTTTGCCCTGTATTTGGCCCCACAGAACCGAGTAAACTAATTGCACACCCAGCCACACCAGCCAATCCCGAACCCAGCGCAAAAGTCATCGCATCAACTTTTTGTGTCGGGATACCCAAACAAGCGCTCATACTACGATTTTGTGTGACAGCGCGAATTCTTAATCCCCAATTTGAACGTTGTAAAAATAGGTAAATACCCACCACACAAACAACAGTCAAAGCAATAATAAATAACCTCGCAAAAGGTAATTGCACACCACCCAAAGACATACCCCCTCGTAACCAACTAGGTGCAGTCACATCGACATTTTGAGCGCCAAACCAAGGTTGAGTCACTGCTAATTTATAAGTAGCGCTTAAAAAATTGCTGACAGCGATTGTCACCCCTAAAGAAAGTAATAAGATTACTGTCACAATCCAATTACGAACCCGTCCCAAATTTGTGCGAGAATTCAAAACCCATAAACCACCAAAAAACAATAGACAAAACAGAGTGATCGCAATTACCAAAACCCAATTTACACTACGAACAAACTGCTGCAAAATCAAACTCACACCCCAAGTTGCTAACAGAGTTTCTAGAGGACGTTTGTAGAGATAACGCACCACACCTCTTTCTAAAACTAATCCCACAATTGCTGTGAGTAAAAAAGCAAAAATCAGAGCAAAAAATATATAACTCTCAAACCAGATTCCACCGAGTTGCTTACTAACATTTTGCACCACAAATGTAGTGTATGCTCCCAACATCATCAACTCGCCATGTGCCATATTAATGACACCCATCAATCCAAATACAATGGCAAGACCTAATGCTGCAATTAACAATACAGCACCGATACTAATACCATTAAATATGGCATCTAAAAACCCTGCTAACACATTGCCCCCAATAAGTTATTAAATTCAGTTATCAGTTAGAGGTTATTAATAAAGTAAAAGTAAAATCATTGTAGGATGTGTTAGGCGCATTTTTTGATCTCAATTTTCACGAAAAACATGATAAAAGCGCCTAACGCACCCTACTGGCGTGGCACAGCTCAAATAGTGCATTAATAAACCGCAGAGGAAGCAGCGAAAAGTTTGTAGACGCTTTGCGGCGTACCCCTACGGGGAAGCAAGCTACGCGCAAGCGATCGCATACACACATTGTCTTCCTGTTCCCTGTTCCCTTTATCAAAGCGCAATTTCATAATAAGGCAATGGGTTTTGCCCTGCGCCCATCAACCAACGCGCATCGGGTTTCCAAGCACCGTTGAGTTCTTCGCGGCGGCGAGTGTGGACTTTTAGTTGATCATCTGCAAATTTCAGCAGGTTGTATTGCAGGGGATAACCGGGAACCCATTCGCGGATGGGTGCGCCAAATGTGCCAGCACAGATGATATCAAGTTTGCGTCCGCCTGCACTCATATCATATTTATAGAGGCTGGTTTCGGCTTTGTGGATGTGTCCGTGGAGGGCGAAGCGGAAGCCTGCTTTTGCTAATTGTTCCATAAAACCATGATCAATGATCCGGTCTTCAAAAGCGCTGGTGAGGGGATGGTGCCAAACGGCTATTTTCAGACAGTGTTGATATTCTGGATTTTTGCGGATATCGGTAATGGCTTTGTTAATTGCTTGGGCGTTGATGCTGGCGCGGGATTTGTAATGATGATCCAATTGCCAAGCTGAATTTAAAGCCAGGATGAGCAGCTTTTGTGATTGGAAGTGGTGGAGAATGGCTTGCTGTTCGTAGTCGAAAGGATAGGGTTTGTTTTTGATGTCTTGATAGAATTGGCTGAAGTGGGCAAAGCGTTGTTGATATTTTTCTTCGTCTCGAACTTCAATATAGTTACCACCATCAATATAGTTTGCTTCATTGAGTTTGCCCCGATATTCTTCGCGTCGATGTAAGTTATAAGCCTTTTTTGCTAGATCCCAGTTAAGATCATGGTTGCCGGGAACGATGACAATTTGCTCTGGTTGCAGTTGGAATTCTTCGCTAAATTTGTCTAGAAAATCTTTGGCGGCGTTGTATTCTTCTGGGGTTGATTTGTTGGCAATGTCACCGGAAAGGATGAGGACATCGAGACGGAAACAATTGAGTTCTTGATATAAATCTTCAGCGAGTTGGTTATACCAATTGTCGGCGTTTTCGGAAGTGCCAAAGTGTAAGTCGGAGAGGTGGAGAATGTTATACGTCGTCATGCAGATAGAATTGGGTGTTGCTGGTGAGAGAGGTGTTGGAGTAAGGGAATAGTTGTAGAACTTGCAACGTTCTTGAATTGCAGCAATTGTATCTAGCAAACTGATTTTTGTATTTGTTCTCAAAATATTATTCAGTTCAGGCATGAGTTGAGGATCAGCGATATTTCCTAACGCTTCAGCAGCCCTCCAACGCACATCAGAATATTCATCGTTCAAGGCAAGTTTCAAAACCTCAACTGCCTCTGCACCGCCGATTTCTCCTAACGCATCAGCAGCCCTCCAACGCACATGAGAATATTCATCGTTCAAGGCAAGTTTCAAAACCTCAACTGCCT
>NZ_JCACKS010000013.1:0-21192 GCF_059505505.1 Pelatocladus sp.
TTTACAGAATTTTACAAGGTTGCCCCTGGTTGCACGAACCTTCTATTTACGCCTAGACGCAGAGTCGCCAAGCTCTACCGCAAACACTCGCAAAAAAGCGGGAAGTATGCGGCAACTAGGGGCAAAGAAGCGTCAAAAATCCAAATCTACTGGTCTGGAAGCAGAAACCCAGACCACGGGCGTAGTAGGTCTGGGTAGTTCATGCAGATTTTTATTCTTCTTCTAGATAAATGTCTATGTGATTATTTTCTAATTCATGAATTATTCTCAGGATTTTCCAATATTTATCCATAAATAAGATATCTTCGTCTTTTTTGGGTATTGCTGAAAGGCTTTGAAATTCTTGGATTTTGATCTTGCTTTTGTGATAATTTGCTTCCCAAAAAGTGACTGTTGGGGAGAGATTTGAAAGAAGTGTAATTACTTCTTTCAAGTCGTGATGGATTTTTGCTCTATATTCTTTATTCCATTTTTGGTCTTCTTTTGGAACAATGGATTCAAGAATTTCTATTGCCTTTTCGATGTTGCTCATAAAACCTCATTATGACCGCGCCGCTTGCTCGCAGAGTGAGAGCGTGAATAATGTCGCAGCCGCAAGTGCTGCGATTGTCCGAACATGGTTCCAAGTTGTCCAATTGGTCAGGTAGCTAGCCCATAAGTTTGCGCCTTCTGTGCTATCTGGTTTGACGTTCACTAGCGCATCGTTTAATGGCACATTGAATGCGATCGTCACCCCAATCGTCCCAATGAGATAGAGCAAGCTACCGATAAGTAAATAAACAGCGCCAGGTTGATGCCATTTCAACAGCGAGGAAACGGTTAGAAACAGGCAAGCCACCGCCGTTCCGAAGAGTGCCAACATAAACAAAGGATTGATGGCTGTGATATTGATCGATTGCATGGCGGTAATACCCTGTGCGGGTTGGAGACGAGCAAGACCAGCCATCACAAAAGTTGAGAAAGCAAAGAAAACGCCTGCTATCAGTCCACAACCGATTGCTGCGAATAGCTTTAATGCGAAAATTAAGGGGTGAGAGATTACCATAAAACCTGATTTGCGAATCTAAAGTAATTAAACAAAAATCTTAAAAAACTCCTGTGAAAATTCAATATTACAGAAATTATTCATAAACTTAAAAATATAAGAAATTTATAGTATATTTTATTGGCAAATATTAAACACTAAATATAAGGAGAGCGGGTGAGAATCCCAACTGTTCAAAAAACCTGTCTACTATTGAATCGCAGTCTCATAGCAAAAGTCTGCTTAGAGGATGTTTGAAAAGTCATGATTGATGTATCAAATATTTTTTACCCCACCCTAACCCTCCCCTTATAAAGGGGAGGGAACCGGATTTCTCCCCTTTATAAGGGGAGTAATAATGTAATTAAAATTACAGCCAATCACTTTTCAAACAACCTCTTAAGCAGACTGTTTGATTGATTTGACATAGACGCGCCTTCTTCGGCTTCAAGGTAGAGTATGACAAATAACCAATGACAATTCTGAAGCTGAAAGATTAATTGCTTCACCGATATTCATGAAAGCTCCACCAAATAATCAGGAAAAAGCAAGATTAGCAGCCCTTCGCCACTACCAAATACTAGATAGTGTTACCGAAGCAGCTTTTGATAATCTGGTTGAGTTAGCAGCCCTTATCTGTGGTACGCCGATCGCTTGCATCAATTTTATCGACGAAAATCGGCAATGGATACAAGCAAAAGTTGGTTGGGATGTCACTGAACTACCGCAAAATGTCGGGATGTGTCCTGTTTGCATTCAGCAAAAAGATATTTTTATTGTTCCTAATTGCTTGACAGATCAAGTTTGGGCAGAAAATCTAATTGCAGCAGAACCGTATTATGTAAGATTTTATGCTGGCGTACCACTACTAACACCGGAAGGATATGCGATCGCCACTCTGTGTGTGATGGATCGTCAACCCCGACAACTCAACTCCCAACAACTAACAGCTTTGCAAAAATTAGCTCAACAAGTGATGCTACTACTGCAAAGAGAATCATTAAACACACCATTAAAAAATTGTCAACGTGTAGAAGCAGCACTACAAGACAATGAACAACGCCTGAAGCTAGCATTACAAGCTGGTAAGCTTGGTTCTTGGCAATTGGATTTAAAAACTGGGGAATTATTTACATCTAATCAGTGTAAAGCCAACTTTGGCATACTTCCCGAAACAGATTTTTCCTACACAATGCTGTTAGACTGCATCCACCCAGAAGATCGCGACTATATACACGACTCTGTTAAGCAAGCTTTGGAACAGCAAATTGATTATGAAGCAGAGTATCGAACTATTTGGCCAGATCGTAGCATCCATTGGATGTTATCGCGGGGTCGTGGCATCTATGAAAGTGATGGTACACCAATGCGGATGATTGGTGTGACTTTGGATATTACCGAACGCAAGCAAGCAGAAGAAGCATTACGCCAAAGTGAAGAAAGATTACAGTTAGTAATTGATGCGACAAATGATGCGATTTGGGATTGGGATATTGTTAAGAATACATGCTTTTGGTCAAAGCGATTTTATGAGTTCTTAGGTTTACCACACACAGGTAAAGAAAACTTTTATGAATCTCTTTATCAATTAGTATATCCTGAAGACCAAGAACAATTTGCTGAGTTACTCTACCAACATCTCGAACTCAATCAGGCTTATCAAATGGAATTGCGATTGCGTCGGGTGAATGGTAGATATAATTGGTTTTTAATCAGAGGTAAAGTTATTCGAGATGATCATGGCCGAGCGCTGCGAATGGTAGGAGTATTGAGTGATATCTCGGAACGCAAGCGCACAGAAGAAGAATTAAAACAGCAAAATCAGCGATCGCAACTCTTAGCTGAAATTGCTCTGAAAATTCGCCAACATTTACAAACAGAAGAAATTCTCCGAACCACGGTTACAGAAATCCAAAAACTTTTGCAGGCTGATCGAGTTATTATTTTTCGACTATGGAATGATGGTTCTGGAACAGTGGTGCAAGAAGCAGTCGTCACTGGTTGTAGCTCGATTTTAGGACGAAAGCTTTTTGAGAGGTGTTTTCAACAAAATTATCAAGAAGCATATCGCCAAGGCAGAATTAATATTATCTGCGATGTCCAATCAAAAAGCGTCCATCCTTGTCATCAAGAATTTCTGGAAAATATTGCTGTTAAAGCCCATATACTTATACCAATTATTGTCAGAGATACACTTTGGGGCTTACTAATTGCTCAACAATGTATGCGTCCGAGAAAGTGGAGTAATTGGGAAATTGAGTTATTACAACACCTAGCAAATCAGATTGGCATAGCTTTAGCCAAAGCGCAATTATTGGAACAAGAAATACTCCAACGTGAAGAATTAGCTCGTTCCAACGCTGAATTAGAACAATTTGCTTATGTTGCTTCCCATGACTTGCAGGAACCATTACGGATGATCACAAGTTACTTACAATTACTAGAGAAAAAGTATAAAAGTAAACTTGACAATAAAGCCGATGAATTTATTTCCTACACCGTAGATGGTGCGAAACGGATGCAAATCTTGATTAATGATTTGTTGAGTTTTTCCCGTGTAAGTAGCCGTGGACAGCCATTTGGAGTAGTTGATTGTCATAGTGCTTTGCAACAGGCGATCGCTAATCTAAAAGTCGCAATTACTGAAACTCACACAGTCATCACCTACGACGAACCTCTACCCCAACTCATCGCCGACGCTACCCAACTGGTGCAAGTATTCCAGAATTTAATTAGTAATGCCATTAAATTTCGTAGCGAACAACCCCCACAAATTCATATTGGCGTAATGAAGAGAGACGGAGATGGAGGACAAGGAGGACAGGTAAGTAATTCTCCCTTGTCCCCCCACTCTCCCCACTCTCCCACAGAAAATCAATGGCTCTTCTGGGTGCGCGATAATGGAATTGGGATAGAACCTCAGTATGGCGATCGCATTTTTATCATTTTTCAGCGTTTGCACACTCGCGACAAATATCCCGGTACTGGTATTGGTTTAGCAATTTGTAAAAAAATTGTCGAACGTCACGGTGGACAAATCTGGGTTGAGTCAAAACTTGGCCAAGGAACCACCTTTTACTTCACAATTCCAGATAGGATAGGTACGGGATCGTGAGTATTTTTATAGATGTTATGCCTATTGAGATTTTGTTAATAGAAGACAATCCCGGTGATGTAGAGTTGACCAAAATTGCCTTAGAGGACAGCAAAATCTCTGTTAACTTAAATGTAGTTGAAGATGGTGTAGAGGCGATCGCCTTTCTACGTCGAGAAGGTAAATATACTCAAGTTCCCCATCCAGATATTGTTTTCTTAGATTTGAATCTGCCAAAAAAAGATGGTAGAGAAGTATTAGCAGAAATCAAAGCAGATGAAAAACTCAAGCGAATTCCCGTAGTTGTGCTAACAACTTCTCAAGCAGAAGAAGATATTCTAAAGGTGTATAATCTATCCGCCAACTGCTACATTACCAAGCCTGTTGACTTCGAGCAATTTGTCAAAATTGTACAATCTATTGAAAATTTCTGGTTTACCATTGTCAAGCTTCCGTCGGAATAGCGGGGAACGGGATTAGAAATAACTAACAAATGACTAACGACAAACAACAAATGACTAATTACTAATGATCAAAATTTTGTTGGTAGAAGATAATCCCGGTGATGTTCGTTTGTTGCAAGAATTTTTGTGGGATGTCACTACTACACAGTTTCAATTAACACCTGTTGAGCGATTAGACCAGACACTGAAGTTGCTCAATCAAGAGAGTTTTGATGTTATTTTATTAGATCTTTCTTTGCCAGATAGTCAAGGTTTAGAAACTTTTGTGACTTTACATCATCAAGCACCAGCGATTCCGATTATTGTGCTGACTGGTTTGGATGATGAAAATTTGGCTCTGCGAGCTATGCAGCAAGGAGCGCAGGATTATTTAGTCAAGGGACAGGTGAGTGGTGATTTGTTGGTGCGCTGTATGCGCTATGCTATTGAGAGACAAAGAATTGAAGAAGCATTGCGCCAAAGTGAGGAAAGATTTCGAGTCGCGCTCAAAAATTCTCCGATTGTTGTTTTCAACCAAGATAAAGAATTACGTTATACCTGGGTTTACAATACTTCTCCAGGTTTTATTAATGAAAAAATTTTAGGTAAACAAGATTTAGATCTGATTGCTGTTGCAGATGGGCAAATACTTTTTGATATTAAACAACGTGTTTTGTCAACAGGAATAGGAATCCGAAAAGAAGTATCAATAAATACTGCTCAAGGAATTAGATATTTTGATTTGACTATAGAACCGTTGCGAAATGAAGCACAAGAAGTGGTGGGGGTGACTTGTGCGAGTATTGACATTAGCGATCGCAAACTTGCTGAAGAAAAAATTCGTGAACAAGCTGCATTGTTAGATGTAACTACAGATGCAATTTTTGTGCGAGATTTAGATAATCACATTATTCTCTGGAACAAAGGTGCGGAAAATCTCTACGGTTGGCTAGCCCATGAAGCCTACGGAAAAACTGTAGTAGAACTTTTATACGACGATGAACCCCCAGAGGAAGTAGAAACAGCATTTTTGGCAGTTATTAAACAAGGTAAATGGCAAGGGGAGTTAACTAGAATTACCAAAAATGGTAAGAAACTTTTAGTTTCTAGCCGTTGGAGTTTAGTTTCTCAAGAAGACGGTAAACCAAAATCTATTCTCACCGTTGATACCGACATTACTGAAAAAAAACAGCTAGAAACTCAATTATTTCGCGCCCAACGTCTAGAAAGTATTGGTACTTTAGCAAGCGGTATTGCCCACGATCTCAACAATATTCTCACGCCAATTCTAGCTGTATCTCAACTCTTGCCGTTGAAATTTCCCGATATTTATTCTGAACATAAACATCTGCTAGAAATACTCGAAGATAGTGCTAGACGTGGTGCAGAATTAGTCAAGCAAGTTTTGTCCTTTGCACGGGGTGTGGAAGGTAAACGCATGACTTTGCAAGTCAAGCACTTAATTCGAGAAGTTGTCAAGATTGTTAAACAAACTTTTCCCAAATCAATTGAAGTGTGTATGGATGTCGCATCTGATTTGTGGACAGTTTATGCAGATAGCACACAACTGCATCAAGTACTGATGAATCTTTGTGTCAACGCCCGTGATGCGATGCTAGATGGCGGGAGTTTGACTATTTCAGCAGAAAATTTATTTATTGATGAAAACTATGCTCGCATGAACTTGGAAGCCAAAGTCGGCCCCTACATAATTATTACTGTGGCAGATACTGGTGTGGGTATTTCCAAGGAAATTATCGAGAGAATTTTTGAACCATTTTTCACTACCAAAGAATTAGGCAAAGGCACAGGTTTGGGACTTTCCACAGTTATTGGTATTGTCAAAAGCCACGGTGGTTTTGTCAATGTCCATAGTGAAATTGGGCTTGGTACTCAATTTAAAGTTTACCTGCCAGCAGCACAGGGAGTAGAAATAGAGTCAACACCACAGTTAGAACCACTAGCAGGTAAAGGAGAATTGATTTTAGTAGTCGATGATGAACCTGCTATTCAAGAAATTACTAGAGCATCGCTAGAAACTCATAATTACAAAGCTCTTGTTGCTATTGATGGTATTGAAGCGATCGCACTATATGCCCAAAATCGAGACAAAATTAGTGCTGTTCTCATGGATATAATGCTACCGTCTCTCGATGGCATCACAGCTATTCGGACTTTACAAAAAATCAATCCCACAGTCAAAATTGTGGCTACAAGCGGATTAGCCTCTAGCAGTAAATTAGCAGAAGCCTCAACTATTAATATCAGTGGTTTTCTAGCAAAGCCCTACACCGTCAAGGAATTATTATTGACTTTACAGAAGGCTCTTAATAGTTAGTTGGAAGGGATCGCGAAGACAAGACAGACACAATCCCCATTCTCCATTCCCCAATCCCTATTTTTTTAAGTATTAATACTGTTGAAGTTAGTAACATTAAAAACTTTTAATGGAATATATTTAAATACCTTGCAAATATCTTTTGCAGGTAAATATTACAAATTTAGCCAATCAAACGTCAGGAGATAGTTCAATATGCTATCTTCACCTGATTTGTTTGCTAAAGGCTATTGCAATTATCTATGCACGCCTTAACTCCAGTTATCTCTTTACCATCGATAGATTCTGTAATTGATTTTTCTCCTCTAACTGTTACACCAGACACATCATTATTTGATGTTGTAACGCTAATGAATCAACAGCAAACTAATTGTGTCTTGGTGACAGATGAAATGCGGCTACTGGGATGCTTTACAAATCAAGATGTAATTAGGTTAGTCTGTTGTGATTTTGACTTTAAAACAGTCCAAATTTCACAAGTAATGGTTACTTCGGTGATCACCATTGAATATAGTCAAGCCAAAAATATTGCTTATTTATTGTTGTTTTTTCGACAAAATAATTTATCTTTACTACCAATAGTTGAACAGCAAAATCGGCTAGTTGGATTAATTACTTCAAAAACAATTTCTCAGTCATTACAGATTGTCTGTTATTCTCTAAATCAATTAACAGACACGACAGAACAACTGCGACAATCTCAACAAATAGCAGATAGCAAACAAACTTGGATAGAAACAAATAAAGTACCACTGCATGATTCTGAAGGTAATGTATTTAGTATTTTGGGAACTTTTGAAGATATTAGCGATCGCCTTGAAACTCAAGCAGCTTTACAAAAAAGTGAAGAACGCTTTCGCTTCTTAGCAGAATCTATTCCCCAACAAGTATGGATTGCTCGATCAGATGGAAGTGTAGAGTATATTAACCAACGCATACAAAATTATTTGGGTTGTAACCAAGAAGGAATATTGGATTGGAAGTGGCAAAATTGGGTACATCCAGAAGATTTATCTAAATTTTTTGATGCTTGGCAAAAATCTATTTTTACAGGTGAATCTTTAGAATTAGAATTTCGCTGGCGGAGGGTAAGCGATCAAACATATCGTTGGCATTTATCACGTGCTGTACCTCAGCGAGATCAGAACGGAAAAATATTAAATTGGTTCGCCACCAACACAGATATTCATGACCTCAAACTGGCAGAATCGGAATTGCGGCAAACTCAAAAAAGACTACAAGCAATTTTAGATAATTCTCCAGCGATTATTTCTGTATTAGATACTCAAAACAGATATTTACTTATTAATAGTGAGTATGAAAAGGTATTTCAACTCACTCAAGAGCAGGTTCAAGACAGAAGCATATACGAAATTTTTCCTCGCGATATTGCTGATAATTTTGCAGTCAATAATCACAATGTTTTCATTAATGGAACAGCAATAGAAGTTGAAGAAATTATTCCTCAAGATAATGGGTTACATACTTATCTATCGATCAAGTTTACGTTAAAAGATGACAGTGATATCCCTTATGCCATTTGTAGTATTTCCACAGATATTACTGAACGCAAGCGAACAGAACAGAGTTTACGCTTACGCGATCGCGCGATCGCTGCTAGCAGTAATGGTATCGTGATTTCTGATGCTAGACTGCCAAACTTGCCAATGATCTATGCTAATCCTGCTTTTGAGCAAATCACTGGCTATTATCCAGAAGATGTCATCGGCCGCAACTGTAGTTTTTTACAAGGAATTGACACCAATCAACCAGAAATACAAGAAATTAGAAACGCCATTAAACAAGCAAAAAATTGCACCGTAATCTTACGTAATTATCGTCGGGATGGTACTTTATTTTGGAATGAGCTAAATATTTCTCCGGTGTTGGATGCTGATGGTAAATGTACTCACTACGTCGGCATTCAAAATGATATTACTGAGCGCAAGCAAGCAGAAATGGCGTTGTTAATGTCACAACAACGGCTACAACATTTACTGTCTGCTACTCCAGCCGTGATTTATACCTGTAAATCTGATGGTGATTATGAAATTACCTTCATGAGTGACAACGTTACTGCCATGCTTGACTATGAAGCGTGGGAATTTTTAGAACATTCTAGCTTTTGGAGCGATCGCATCCACCTTGAAGATAAACCCTATGTTTTTACGGAAATGGCCAACCTCTTGAACCAGGGAGAATGCATTCGTGAGTACCGTTTTTTACACAAAGATGGCACTTATCGCTGGGTATACGATCAAGCCAAACTCGTGCGGGATAATACTGGTAGTTCAGTAGAAATTGTTGGTTCTTGGGTAGATATTACCAAAAGCAAGCAGTTGGAACAGGAATTGAGAACAGCTTTGCAGAAAGAAAAAGAACTCAACGAACTCAAATCCCGCTTTATAAGCATAACTTCCCATGAATTCCGTACACCGTTGACTATCATCCTTTCTTCTTCAGAATTACTCGAATATTATCATCACAAATGGACAGAAGAAAAACGGCTCTCCCATATACGCCGCATTCAAACCAGTGTTAAACATATGACTGACATGTTAAATGATGTGTTGGTAATTGGTAAAGCAGAAGCGGGAAGACTAGATTTTAAACCAATATCACTAGATTTGGTTGAGTACTGCCGTGATTTAATCCAAGAATTGCAACAGGATGGTGACACGGAAGATGAAACGGAAAATGCGATCGCCTTTCACTGTGAATATGAATCCATGCACTGTCGTGTGGATAAAAATTTGCTAGGACACATTCTCAGAAACTTACTCACGAATGCGATCAAATATTCTGTCAACGATGGCATCATCAAATTTACTCTTACTGAGCAAAAAAATCAAGTTGTATTTGAAATAAAAGACCAAGGAATTGGTATTCCAGAAGAAGATTTACCCCTTTTGTTTGACTCTTTTCATCGTGCTGCAAATGTTGGCAATATCCCAGGTACTGGCTTGGGACTATCAATTGTAAAAAAATGTATAGATTTACATCAGGGTAAAATTTTTGTAGATAGTAAAGTGGGAGTAGGAACAACTTTTACTATTATTTTACCATTAGATAATTATTAGTTTTTTCCCACAAATCACAAATAACAACTAATCATCAACAAATATAATCATGACAAAAATTTTAGTGATTGAAGATGAATACTCTGTCCGAGAAAATATTATCGAATTGCTAGAAGCAGAAGATTTTGAAACTATTGGTGCTGCGAATGGTCAAGTAGGAATAAAGTTAGCTTTGACTGAGGTTCCTGATCTAATTTTGTGTGATTTGATGATGCCAGAAATTGATGGTTATGGTGTACTAATCAATTTACGCCAAGAACCTCTAACAGCAACAACTCCATTTATTTTTCTCACGGCAAAATCAACTAAAACTGACTTTCGTCAAGGTATGGAATTGGGTGCAGATGACTATCTGACAAAACCATTTACTCGTGCTGAATTATTGAGTGCAATTGATGGGCGTTTACAAAAACAAGCTACCTTAAAACAATATTTTTCTGCTAGCTCACAACTTCAGGCTTTTAATTCTGAAATGTTGGCTGTCAAAAATATTTTACAAGGAGCCATTGAGGAAGAAAAATTTCGGCAATTTTATGTTGAATATCAACCACAAATAGATATTAATTCTGGAAAAATCATTGGCGCAGAAGCTTTACTGAGATGGCAAAGTCCAGAATTGGGAATAGTTGCGACTTCTGAATTGATTCCCTTAGCAGAGTCTACAGGTTTAATTATTCCGATTGGTGAATGGGTTTTACAAAGTGTTTGCCAACAAAATAAAGCTTGGCAGAATGCAGGTTATTCTCCATTGTGTATTGCTGTTAATTTTTCAGCCCGTCAATTTGCTCAACCAGACTTGAATAAGAAAATTGTGAAATTTTTAGCATCTAGTAATTTGGAGCCACATTGCCTAGAATTAGAACTTACTGAAAGTTTGATTATGCAGGATATCAATACTGCGATCGCTACAATGAATGAATTACGTTCCTTGGGTATAAAAATTGCAATTGATGATTTTGGTACAGGCTACTCTTCTTTAATGTATTTAAAAAAATTACCTATCAATAAGTTGAAAATTGACCGTTACTTTATTCACAATATTGTGAATGACCCACAAAAAGCAGCTATTACAACAGCATTGATTCAAATGGGTCACAATCTGAATCTTCAGGTAATTGCAGAAGGTGTAGAAACTGAATCAGAACTGGAATTTTTACAAAAATATAACTGTGATGCTATGCAAGGTTTTTTGTTTAGCCGTCCTGTAGCAGCAGGTGAATTTCAAAAGTTTTTATCTACCTCTTCATGAGCTTAAATTGTGAGCAAAAAAAGAGTGTAACGTCAGGTTTTTAATGAGATTTGTTTAGTTTTGGATTAGAGCCACAATAAATTACTCAACAGTCTCCTGATAAATCAATGTCTTTGGAAACAATCATGGAAAATACTTCAGATATTGACACCCTAGTGCAAAAAGCACGCTTTGCTCACTACGAAAAAATTCAAGCCCAATGTGGAACTCTTCATCTTTTGGATATTGCTAGACCCATAGGTTTAGATGATCTTTATGTAGAAGTCGATATTTTTGAGGAAATCACCAGTAAAAGATGGCTGGAAATGACTGAATTACAACGGCTAGATTCCAATAATTTTGACCGTTTTAATTTAGGTAATTTTAATCAACAAAGAATTCCTGCTTTAGAAGCAGTTACCAACTACTCTAAATTGATGGTGCTTGGTAAAACAGGATCAGGTAAAACCAGCTTTCTACAATCAATAGCAGTTAATTGCAATCAAGGTAAGTTTAAATCAAATTATCTACCTATTTTTATTAGTTTAAAAAAAATAGCTGAAAATAATTGTGACAGGGAGCAACTTATTTTATCAAAATATATTTGTCAAGAATTTAATGACTACGGCATTTCGGAATCTGATATGATGTCAATATTTTCTCAGGGAAAAGCATTAATTTTACTAGATGCTTTAGATGAATTAACAGATGCAGAAAGTGAAAAAGTTATTAGAGAAATCTGCAATTTTTCTGAAAAGTTTTATAAAAATACAATAGTTATTACTTGTCGCCTTGTTGGTCAGCAATATCAATTTAAGGGTTTTACTGAAGTTGAAATTGCTGATTTTAGTAAATCACAAATCGCAAACTTTGCAGATAAATGGTTTGTAGCTATGCTGAAAAATTCTCTTTGGGAGGGAAAAGCTAAGGCTTCTGAATTTATGCAAAAATTAGAACTACCAGAAAATCAGCAAATTTTAGAGTTAGCAACAACGCCAATTTTACTAAACCTTACTTGCTTGGTATTTCAGTTTTTAGGCGATTTTCCAACCTTACGCTCAGAACTTTATAAGCAAGCATTAGAATTGTTGTTAGTGCGTTGGGACGAAGCCAGAGGAATTAAAAGAGATGAAGTTTATCGCAATTTATCGTTACTACATAAAATTAAGTTACTTTGTCGTGTAGCAGCAACTACCTTTACTCAAGGAGATTACTTTTTTCCAAAAACTAAAATCCAATTATTGATCGCCGACTATCTACGCCATCTTCCTAATGCACCCACAGATTTAGAAGTGTTGGAACTTAATAGTACTACTACATTGCAAGCTATTGAAGCACAACACGGTTTATTCATCGAACAAGGACGGAGTATTTATTCTTTTTCGCATTTAACATTTCAAGAATATTTAACTGCAAGAGAAATAGTTGCTGTTGAAAATTCCCAAAATCTGCAACAATTTGTCACCAATATTGGAGAAAAACGTTGGCGAGAAGTTTTTTTACTAGCTGCGGAAATGATGCAGCCTGCGGATGATTTCTTATTATTAATAAAACAACAAATAGATAATTTTGTGATTTCAAATCATAAATTGCAAAAATTTATGATTTGGTTAGGTGAAAAAACTTCTAATATGAAGTTATCTTATTATCCGGCTAGTGTGCGCGCTTTTTATTTTACCCTGGCTCTGCCTCCAGATTATTCTCTTGCTTATAATCAGAGTTTGGCTTTATCTCTAGATAGTAGATTAGCAGGGAAATTAGCGATTGATTTAGCTTTAGATATGGCATTAATACATGCGTTGACTGTTAGCTTAAGGATGACTAGTTACATTTTCTGTCAACGCTTATCTGCGATCGCACTTGCTCTTGACTTACAGTACTTACTACAAGATTATCCTACGCTACAACAGTCATTGCAAAATCTATACGAAGAACTTCCATCACCTCAAGAAAGTAGAATAAGTTTGAAAGGATGGTGGCAAGAAAATGGGGAAACATGGACTAGTAAACTAAGAAATTTAATTATTTGCGATCGCCAAATAGCTCATGATTGGCAGTTTGATGAAAATGACTTACAACAATTACAGGAATATTGGAACGCTAACAAGATTTTACTAGATTGTCTAAATAATGCTGGCAATGTTACTTCCGCAACAATAAAATCCATAGAAAAAAATTTATTATTAGTTAATTATCATTAATCTGTCATAAATAAAATCATGTTTCCTTTCGGGAAAATCACTTAGTCATAGTGAAATCTATAACTACAGTCACAAACATAACAATAATTCTATTCTCAGGTAGTAGCCTATTTTTTGGTTGTGGTTATACTAGAAGATTGATATACCAGTCAAGTAACTAAGTTCATATCCAGAAAATACATAATCACTTACATAATCCTGTGAGGAAGCAGCGATGAAAGCGGAACTGATTGAATTGGTGTCCAGAGTTATAAAGGTCTTGCAAATCAATATGCGTTGGATGACTTGGAATTTATTTCTGGCGTTTATACCTTTAGCTTTGAGTGTTTGGCTGTTTCGCATCAAACGTGGACGTTCTTGGGTTTGGTGGTTAGGATTTTTGGTCTTCTACGCTTTTTTACCAAATGCACCCTATTTGTTAACTGATATTATTCACCTCATCGACGATATCCGCACTATTCAATCTGTGTGGATTATTACTTTGGTGCTAATTCCTGTGTATTTCCTAGTCATCATGGCTGGTTTTGAAGCCTATGTTATCTCTTTAATTAATGTGGGATACTATCTGCACCGTATT
Source organism: Pelatocladus sp. (assembly GCF_059505505.1). Classification (NCBI taxonomy): domain Bacteria; kingdom Bacillati; phylum Cyanobacteriota; class Cyanophyceae; order Nostocales; family Hapalosiphonaceae; genus Pelatocladus; species Pelatocladus sp. Next base: position 13,986 of record NZ_JCACKS010000013.1, read on the forward strand.
GGCAAAAGTCAATGGATTGTCTGGATGGAAATGATCACTCATGCTTTATGTGCTGTTGGTATTTATTGGGGTCGATTCTTGCGTTTTAACAGTTGGGATTTTATCACTCAACCGGATGCTTTGTTAACTAGAGGTATAGAAGAAACTTTGGGTAAACAGCCTTTAGTGATAATTGCTGTTACTTTTGCTATACTTGTGGGATTACATTGGCTAATGAAACGAGTAACTTTAGGTTTTGTGAGCCGAAACAGCAAAAGTATAGGTATTCAGTCAACAAGTATTAATTCTAATAGTCATAATGCTGGTTAACTTACACGATTTTCAATAGACCCTACGGATAAATATCGCGATTTAGAATTTCATATGTAGATGGTGATTTAAAACAATAAATAATAACTAACATAACCCATTCATTTTTGTACCTACCTTTTTCCTCTGTCTTAAGAGAGGGATTAAGGTAGGTATTTTTTCATCAAAAGAAAGATGTAGTTATTACATAAATTAATTGAAATGAATATAGGGAACTCATACCATTTGGATTGTAGATTTTGGATAGAAAATTGTTTTCTGCATTCAGATTGCATGAATCCATGTGTCGCAATCATTTTTGAAATTGGTATCAGTTCTAATTGAGAGATAGGAATTAAAAATATGAACTCATTATCCATTCAAGAACTAAAAAGCTTAGTAGAAAGTACACAAGCTCCTTGTGTTTCTCTATACATACCAATGCAAAAGGCTGGTGCAGAAATTCGACAAAACCCAATTCGCTTCAAAAATTTGATTCGTGAAGCAGAAGAACGTCTAGATAAAATGGAAATGCGTCACACTGATGCAGTAGATTTTCTCCAGCCAGCTAAAGAATTAGATACAAATGAGTTTTGGCAACAACAAGATCATTGCTTGGCAATTTTCGTCTCACCAAATATTTTTCGCTATTATCAACTACCGATAGAGTTTGAGGAATTAGTAGTTGTTAGCAATCAATTCCACCTCAAACCTCTATTACACCTAATTAATAATGATGGGCGCTTTTTCGTCTTGGCTTTAAGTCAAGACAATATTAGGTTCTTTGAGGGAACACATTACACTATTAATGAGCTAGAAGTAGAAAATCTGCCCAAAAATCTGGAAGAAGCTTTAAATTATGATGAAACTGCCAAAACAGGTCAGTTCAGAATAGGAACATCTAAGGGTTCAACGAGCAATCCTTCTTCACAACCTGGTCAATTTCATGGTCAAGGAAGTCGCGATCGCGACCAGCATCAGAAAGATATCCTCCAGTTCTTTTATCTTATCAATGAAGCATTACACGAAAGACTAAGGGATGCAAAAGCACCTTTAGTTTTAGCAGGAGTTGAATATCTCTTTCCAATTTACAAAGAAGCTAATACTTACCACAATCTTGTTGTAGAAGAAGGTATTGCTGCTAATGTAGATATTGTCAAGCCAGAAGAACTACATGAACAGGCTTGGACAATTGTGGAACCTACATATGTTCAAACACCCCAAGCCATTACAGAACTCTACCAACAAATTACTGGTGAAGGAACTGGTAGAACTTCTAGCGATCTCAAAGAAATTATCCTTGCTGCATATTACAAAAGAGTAGACTATTTATTAGTACCTGTAGCTCAACAAGTATGGGGTGACTTCGATCCTGAAACAATGGCTGTAGATTTGCACTCAGAAGCACAACCAGATGATCAAGACATGTTGGATTTTGCTGCTGTTCACACGTTGCTAAATGGTGGGGCGGTTTACACTGTTGATCCAGAAGAATTACCAAATGGTATACCAGCAGCAGCTATTTTCCGATATTAAAGACAGGAAAAGGGGATGAGCGAAAATAGCTTTCCAGTTAAGAGCGAACGGATAGTCACCCTTTTCCCAGCAGCTATTTTGCCCAAAGTTATGTAGAGACCGTAAATTTACGGTCTCTACACAATGTTTTTGGTCTTATCCGAACCGTATTGCGACTAGTGCGTCTATGTGGTGAAAAAATAATTATTGAAACACCAAGACACTAAGACACCAAGAAATTTTCAGTTTCGAGATTTACACATTGAAAGGGCTGGTCTTAACTTGATAAATTAACTATATGAAAGAATATCTAGAAGCAACCGAAATTATTGACTGGCAACATTCTACAGTTTTGGAATTAGCGAAAACCTTTGCATCAAAACATCAAACACCAGAGGCGATCGCTAAAGCTTGTTTCGAGTGGGTACGGGATGAAATTTATCATAGTTGTGACTATCAAATGAATCCTGTAACTTGTAAAGCTTCAGACGTACTCAAATACAAAACAGGTTATTGCTATGCAAAGAGTCATTTGCTAGCTGCGTTACTCAGAGCAAATGGTATTCCAGTAGGGTTGTGCTATCAGAGACTAAGCATCCATGATAATGGCGAACCCTATAGCTTGCATGGTTTCAATGCAATATATCTACCGAAAATAGGTTGGTATCGTGTTGATGCTAGAGGAAATCGCCCAGATATTAATGCTCAATTTATTCCTCCACAAGAACAGTTAGCTTATAAAAATAAACTTTCAGGTGAAGTAGAATTTGAAAATATTTTCTCTGAACCTCTTTCAGTAGTTGTGGAAGCACTACAGACTTGCAGCACATGGAATGAAATGCTCAATCATCTTCCTGATGTTTCCTTAGCAGCTTTAGACAAATATAGTTTGATTTTGAAAGTAAATCTTAAGTAGGGTGCGTGATAGCGAAGCCATAACTTACTTCTGAACTACCCCCCGGATTTATCCGGGGGGTCCCAACTCACGTAGTAAGTTTCGTTTACCCTTGTGTGAAGCCCACCCTAAACTTGTGGGCTGTTCATAAACCCGCTTCAGTGTATTCACATCTCTTACAGAAATAGGCGCAGGGTTACTAACTTGTGAAAAGTATAATGCATCACTTTGTACCTGGCTATGTCCCCATATACCCAAAGCATGTCCTAGTTCATGGCGAGCAGCAGCTATAAGATATATACCTGTTTGACTCGGACTGAGCAGAATCGTAAAATTATGGTATAAAATAGCTTGGTTTTTATATAACTTGTAAGTAGTTTGGGCGGAACGCGCACGGGGAATCTTGCTATTGGGTAATTTTTGGAGTGGTGGGTTTTTCCTGATAATCGTAATATCGGCTAATTTCTGGTTTTCGATTATTTGTAAAGGTAAATAAGTATTCCACTCTTGTACAGCCTGCAAGACATTCTGAACCCATGCTTGGGCTTGTTTAGCATCTATTGCTTGAGGTGTTTCTATGTAAACCTTAACGGGAAACTGTGACCAAATTAAATAACCGACTTGTGTTGGTGCAACTTGAGAAAAGTAGTCACCACTATTTGTCTGATCTTGCCACTGCGCCAGTGTGGGCGGTAGGGGATGGAGTTGTGGGAGAGGTAGGGAGGTGGGGGTGCTTGGAGTGTGAGAAGTGGGGAAAATGGCAAAGGACTGCACGTTAGTTAAGATCACGAGCAGTCCTGTACTAATAAACAATCCTGTAAATATCAGTAAACGCTGCAAAATAAAACTTTTTGAGATGTTGGAGATTGGGGATTGGGGAAGGTAGGGGTCCCCTCTGGGGATAAGGGGAAGGTAGGGTTCCCTCTGGGGATAAGGAGAAGGTAGGGTTCCCTCTGGGGATAAGGAGAAGGTAGGGGTAATGGGGATTAGGGATTGGGGATAAATCAGTTATTAGTTATCAGTTTTATTTGATAACTGATAACTAATAACTGATTAGTTGTCCCTCTATTCCTCTTGTCTCCCTTGTATTCTTCGTCACTCCTCACACTTCCCATCCTTATTTAGGGAGCCAACCGGCGCTCAAAACCACAGATAATCCAAGAAAAATGACTGTCAATGCCCATGTTACTTGGTTTAATGTTTTTTCTGCACTTTTAGTGCTGCTAAATAATTGGGCTTGTCCGCCAATGGCTCCAATACCATCACCTTTGGGGCTATGTAACAATACTAGGACAGTCAAAGCAACAGCAGAAAAAACCCAGATACCTTGTATAACGTTAGAAAGGGTCATAGTAGCAATTTGTTTGTGAATTATGAATTATGAAGTAGTTCATAATTCACCATTATCAACTTTTTACTGCCCCACTTGCACAGGTTTACGAGAAAGTTCTACATCGTACTCTGTGGGTTGGACAAGCGATCGCCCAGTCATTTCTGCTGGTTGAGGCAGCTGTAAAATTTGCAAAATTGTGGGAGCGATGTCGGCTAGTTTACCATCGTTACGCAAGCTCACATTGCCGCCATGACCGGGAATTTTCGCCTGTTCTCCTTCCAATAGAATCAGAGGAACTGGATTGGTAGTATGAGCTGTCCAGGGGTTGCCATTTTCATCTATCATGTGTTCGGCGTTGCCGTGATCAGCAGTAATCATTGCTGTACCTCCAGCTTTGCTTATGCTTGTCAATAGTCGAGCCAAACAGTTATCTACAGCTTCAATTGCTTCTACTGTAGCTGGGATCTGACCAGTGTGTCCCACCATGTCTGGGTTAGCATAATTAATTACAATTAACGAGTAAATACCTTTTTCAATAGCTGCTACTGCCACATCTGTAACTGCTGCGGCTGACATCTTCGGTGCTTTGTCGTAGGTGGCAACCATTGGGCTATTAACCAGTTCCCTGTCTTCTCCTGGAAAGGGGTCTTCTAATCCACCATTGAAAAAGTAGGTAACGTGGGCATATTTTTCAGTTTCGGCGGTGCGAAACTGTTTGAGATCATGCTGAGAAATAACTTCTCCAAGAATATTACTCAAATTTTGCGGTTCAAAGGCAACCTTTACTGACAATTCTGGGTCGTACTGTGTAAAGGTGGCAAAGGACAGTGGTGTAATCAGCTTTCTTTCAAAACTGTTAAATTCTGGACTAACGAAAGCTTGGGTGAGTTGTCTAGCACGATCTGGACGGAAGTTGAAAAATATGACCCCATCTCCTGGTTCTATGGCTCCAGGGGCTATTCTCACTGGGACTATAAACTCGTCTGTTACACCCTCTGCATAGGATGCTTGCAGAACTTCCAGCGCAGAGTGTCCATTCCCAGAACTATTTTGTGTGACCACATCGTAGGCGCGTTGAACCCGATCCCAACGGCGATCGCGATCCATGGCATAATAGCGACCACTGAGAGTGACTATGCGTCCTACTCCAATTCGGTCGATGTAGTCTTGAATCAGCGCGATTGAGCTGACACCGTCTGTGGGGGTGGTATCACGGCCATCTGTAATCGCATGTATGCAAATCTCTGATATTTCCTGACTTTTTGCTAAATCAAGTAGTCCAAACAGATGACTAATGTGTGAATGTACGCCACCTTCAGAACAAAGCCCGATCATGTGCAATTTACCATTGCGACTGCGGACTTCTTGACAAATGCTGACAAGTGCTGAGTTTTTGAGGATGGAACCGTCTTCTACCGCATCAGAAATGCGTACCAACTCTTGGGGTACAACCCTACCAGCGCCAATGTTCAAATGACCAACTTCAGAATTGCCCATTTGACCTTCTGGCAAGCCTACCGCTTTTCCTGATGTGCGGATAAGGGTATGGGGATATGCTACCCATAAGCTGTCCATTACCGGAGTTTTAGCGACAGCAATAGCATTTCCTTTTGTCTGGTCGCAGTAGCCCCATCCGTCTAAAATGACTAGCACCACGGGAGCAATAGGTGCTTTGGTCATAATAAAATTGCCCTTTACTTTTTGTAATACCCGAATGATACCACTGCTAACTACAGTCGCAAGTAGATTTGTGCTTATTAACTTCTTTTATAAGAGTTTGTCTATTTTTTAGACATTTCTTAAATTTTAGTAATTTTTTCTTATTTTTGTGGTATACACATACTAACTCTTGAGCATTAAAACAAGATTTAGATTTAAAATGTACCGCGCTAATCCCCACTGATTTCAACCAAACTCTCACCTGTATTTAAAAGCTCTAAAGCTTTGAGCAAAGTTGCACTTAAAATTTCTCGCAGTTTTGCATTTGATGTGTTGCCACATGTCAACCAAATGATTTTTGGCGGTGATCCAAGACGCTCAACAAGATCAACGAAATCACTGTCTTTGGTCATAAAAATGATTTCTTGAACCTTTGCTGCTTCACCCGGATTTCTCACAAAGATTTAAACGACTAGCCCAAAACGCTTATGAAACTTAGAATTGAGATAAAATACCTCTTTCACATACTGTTATGATTGGTGCAGCGTCTAAAATGCTCAAAATCTAAACTCGATAAAGATTTGGGTAATAGCGATCGCACCGCTTGTGAGAAATCCGGGTTCAAAGATTTCAGAATCTTCAGCGTCTCGTAGCCCAATATCTCGCAACGACAATGCTTCTATCCCGAAGGTGTCACTAATCCACGTAGCAATTGCTGGTGAAAGATGGGCATCAATCCAAATTGTCATGCTACTAGTATTGGATGATTTAATTTCCGCGAAGCGTATGCAAGTGCTGCCCTTAGATCATCCATCTCAAGATCAGGCATCTCTTCCAGAATCTGTTCAGCATCTAAACCCGCAGAAAACAGATCCAGTACATCCGAGACTCGTATTCGCATACCTCTAATGCAAGGACGACCACCGCATTGCTTCGGATTAACTGTAATTCTTTCAAGTAAGTTTGACATTTCAGCTGATCTCGTCAAATCTGTGACTCATATGTAAACCAATTCGAGTAAACCCTCAAATGACCAGCAAAACTGGTTAAATGCGCTTTACTGGTCATCAAATCGAACTATCTAAATAAATCTTTGATAAAATCGCTTGCTCCATGAACAGTGTTCTTAAACTCCTGCATCCTGACATATTCAGTAAACTGCTCGCGAAGCTGATCATTTTGCTTCGTTTGCGACTCTAAATCCCTCTTTAAGATTGAGTTTTCTTGATCTCTTGTCTCTACCTGTCTCTTTAGATTCGAGTTTTCTTGATATTTTGTCTCTACCTGTTGCTGAAGTTTTTCAACTTGCTGCTTAAGTTCTTCGACTTTACGAGCGTTATCAAATCCCCAGTTGAACATAAAATGTCTCCTTCAAAGCCATTGAATGTGTTACAAACCGTAGCATTCAAATATATTCTAGACCAAATTCTTGTCGAGTCTCGCCTTTGCCAACGCCGCCCAGCGTAGTTTTTCACTCTCCCCCAGGGAAAAGTGATTAAGAGGTAACAGGAAGAGGA
>NZ_JCACKS010000014.1:0-14118 GCF_059505505.1 Pelatocladus sp.
ATCGCGAATTTTTTTCCCTTCTCTCCCTCTTTTTGCAAAATTGGGATGCTCCCGATTTTCCCTCGCTATCACCAGTTGGACGCCGTGCGCCGCCTGATTGCCCATGCCAAAGACAACGGGACAGGGCAAAGCTATTTGATTCAGCACAGCGCGGGGAGTGGGAAAAGTAATTCGATCACCTGGTTAGCCCATCAGCTTGCCAGCTTGCACGATCGCCAAGACAACCGCGTATTTGATTCGATTGTCGTGATTACCGACCGTCGCGTACTTGACCGCCAGTTACAACGCACCATCCGCCAGTTTGAGCAGGTTTCCGGTGTGGTGGAGAACATCGACAAACATTCAACCCAACTCAAAGAAGCACTGGAAGCGGGGAAAAACATCGTTGTCACCACGTTGCAGAAATTTCCCGTCATTGTTGACCAGATGCAAGCCTTATCCGGGAATCGCTTTGCCGTTATCATTGACGAAGCTCATTCTTCTCAAACCGGGGAAAGCAGCAAGAAGTTAAAAGACGTTCTCAGCGCCGCCAGCCTGGAAACTGCCGCAGCCGAAGAAGAAGCGATGGAGGACGATACCGAAGACCGCATTGAAGCCGAAGCCCGCAAACGCGGACGGTTGACGCACCTCAGCTATTTTGCCTTTACCGCCACCCCCAAGCCGAAAACCCTAGAACTGTTCGGCACGAAGCAACCGGATGGCTCGTTTCAACCCTTCAGCCTCTACACTATGCAGCAGGCGATCGAAGAAGGTTTTATCCTCGATGTGCTGCAAAATTACACTACGTACAAAACGTATTTTAATTTACTCAAAACCGTTGAAAATGACCCGCGCTATGACCGCAGCAAAGCCGCTTCCATGCTGCGCTGGTTCGTGGATTTGCATGACCACGCCATCCAGCAAAAAGTAAGTATTATTGTTGAGCATTTTCACCAAATTATTACCGATACCATTGACGGCAAAGCAAAAGCCATGCTTGTCACTCGTTCTCGCCTGCACGCGGTGCGCTACAAGCTAGCGATTGACCAGTATTTGCGGGATAAAGGCTACCCCTACCAGTCCTTAGTAGCATTTACGGGAACGGTGAAAGATGGGGACATGGACTTTACCGAAGCCAGCATGAACACCGCCTCTGCCGGAACGCATATATCCGATCAGGCGACTGCCGAGACATTTAAGCAAGAGCCATACCGCTTTCTGATTGTGGCGAATAAATTCCAGACTGGCTTTGACCAGCCGTTGCTGTCGGCAATGTATGTGGATAAAAAACTAGGTGGGGTAAACGCGGTACAGACCCTTTCCCGCTTGAATCGTACCAACCCTGATAAAATCAGTACCGTGGTGCTGGATTTTGCCAATGAAGCGTCGGTGATTCAAACCGCGTTTGAGCAATATTACGATCGCACAATTTTGACTGAGGAAACAGACCCCAATATTCTGTACGATGTCCAGTTTCAGTTGGACGATTCTCATTTCTACGACGAAAATGACATCACCACCTTTGCAAGAGTATATTTCAGCACTAAAGGCACTCAGGACAGGCTTCATGCTGCTCTCGCTTCCGTAATTGACCGTTACCGCGAAGCCACGGAAGACCAACAGTTTGATTTTCGCAAGAAACTGGGCGATTTTATCCGACTGTATGCGTTTATTTCTCAGTTGCTACCCTTACCTGATGCCGATTTGGAGAAATTTTACGAATTTGCCCGTCACCTCATCCGCAAACTGCCCGTTTCTAGTCAGCGTTTACCCTTAGATGTGCAGCAAAATATCGAACTCGAATCCTACCGAATTCAACAAACGCACAGTGGCAAGATTAAACTAGAACGCGGTGTCCGCGAGTTATCCCCCATCACAGCAGTAGGCACAGGTAGCCCCTTTGTTGAACAATTAGAAGCCCTCTCGCAGATTATTCAGGAAATCAATCAACGCTTTGGCACGAATTTTTCTGATGATGAACGTGTTTTTATCGAACGTCTGGAACTCAAGCTAGATGAAAGCAAGCCTCTGCAAGCAAGCACGCGGGTTAATTCTCCTGAAAATATCCGCCTGACGTTCAATAATATCACCAGTGATTTGATGCAGGAGATGATTGAGACAAATTTCAACTTTTACAGACAGTTCAACGATGACCAGGATTTTGCAGAACTGCTGATGAGCTTTTTGTTCCGGCGGTATATGGACAGAAGAAACAGTCCGGGGGATGGCAGAGCAGGGATGGGGGGATAATTTAACAATCAGATTCGTTGACATGGCTTCACTCTACACCCATCTCAATAGCTCCCAAAGCTCTAAGGTTGGCTCTTTGGTCTTCCGTCAAGCCAACAACAGCAGTGATGTTCATTCCCTCATAAGGTTTAGAAATTTTTAAGGATAAAGGTAGTTCTGATTCACCTTTATGCATGTTTCTCAGGCGAATCATTCCATCATGAATACCACTAGCTATTAACTGTCTATCTGGACTAAAGGCAATTGATAAGACTTCATCAGCATCTTCCTCAAAAGACTTGATGAGTTTATGTTCATGAATATTCCATAGAAGTATCATCCCATCTTGAGAGCCACTGAGAAGTGTATGTCCATCTAGGCTAAAAATAACTGAATGTACCCAATTTTTATGTTCTGTTATAGTTTCGATGCACTCACCTGTTTGCATTTCCCAAATCTTCACAGTGCAATCATTACTACCACTGGCGATGATCTGGCTATCTGGACTAAAGGCGATCGAGCGGACTAAATTATTATGACCCTGCAATATCTTAATATTTTTGCCTGTTTGAACATCCCAGATTCTGACAGTGTTGTCATCACTGCCACTAGCAAGTAGCTGCCCATCTGGACTGAAGAGAACCGTTCGTACCCAATTTCCATGACCGCGTAATATTTTTGCAGGTGTACCCCTATGAACATCCCAGATTCTGACAGTGTTGTCATCACTACCACTAGCAAGTAGCTGACCATCTGGACTAAATGCAACTGACCTCACCCAGTGATTATGAGCTTCAAGAACTCGGAGGCATTGTTTACCCTTAGTGTGCTTGAGATCCCATATTCTGATTTTGTGATCGTCACTGCCGCTAGCAAGCAACCGACCATCTGGGCTGTATGCCACTGACCAAATGCGACTAGTATGTCCTCTGAGAGTAGTGGCAATCTTGCCAGTACAGATATCCCATATCCTAACAATCTTGTCTTCACTACCACTGGCAAGGTACTTACTATTAGGACTAAAAGCAACTGACAAAATCCAATTAGAGTATCCCCTGACTGTACTCAGACATAGACCCGTTTTAGCATCCCAAGTTTTCACGGTTTGATCGTCACTTCCACTAGCAATTTGCTCTCCATCCAAACTAAAAGCAACTGACCAAACTCGATTATCGTGTCCATATAAAATATTGCGGCATCGATTAGTTTGAATATCCCAGATTCTGACGGTGTTGTCATCACTACCACTAACAATTCGTTGTCCATCGGGGCTAAAAGCTACTGACCTTACCCAGTTCTCATGTCCTAGCAAGTTTGTGCAACATTTTGTTGTGCGAATATCCCAAATTCTGACGGTGTTGTCATCACCACCACTAACAATTCGTTGTCCATTGGGGCAAAAAGCTACTGACCTTACCCAGTTTTCATGTCCGGTTAGGGTTTTGAGGCAATTACCCGTGTTACTATCCCAAAGTTTGATGGTTTTATCCTCACCACCACTTGCCAGCAGTTGACCGACAGGACTAAATGCTACTGACCAAATCTTACCAACATGTCCTGTCAAGGTTTTTAAATTCTTACCAGTATCAACATCCCATATTTTTATGGTTCCATCTTCACTACCACTAGCAAGCAACTTGCCATCATGACTAAAGGTAACTGAACGTACACAACTAATATGTCCTTCTAATGTGCAGAAGAACTTACCAGTTTTAATATCCCATATCTTGACACTTTGGTCGTCGCTGCCACTAGCAAACCTTTGACCATCGGGGCTGAAGGCGATCGAACGAACCCAGTGATTATGTCCTTTACAAATCGAACGTCTTTGTCCCTGAAACAGGCAAATTTCCCCATTAGAAGAACCGATCGCCAGAAATTCTCCACTGAATGCAACTGACAAAATGCTACCAAAGGGTTCTTTAAAAAGAGAATCATCTAAGTAAGCACCTGTGAAGTTGGTATTTTGCAAGTTGGCATGGGTTAAATCAGCACCTTGAATGACGGTATGGCTCAAATCTTGTCCTGCTAGAGCCTCTGGATCAATTTGCAAAAGAAGTGTCACAGTATATCCAGCCACATAACCTACTTCTTTTTCTGTCTTCCCACGTGTGGCTTTAATTATCTTCAGCAAGCGATCGCCAGCAATTTTCGAGCGGTCAAGCATATGTTCGAGCAAGTTGAGAACTGCTTTTGTTAAGTCTCTTTGTCTGTTTGTCAGTTCTCCGAATTTAAAAGCATCAAATAAACGGTTCGGTGATAAAGTCGAAAATTCTTTCAGTGGTGCAATGGGTATGACTTTACCCTGTTCATCCACTTGACGTTGAAAATAAGATAACCAAGTATACGCTTGAGGAAGAGCTTTCTTATCTATATGTAACGACTCTGTTGCTAAATTAACAAAATCAGGAGCTAATACTCCCAGTTGTGCAGCTAGTTTGTAAGCGATAAAAAATTCTATAAAGGAGCGATGCGCGAGTTCGTAGTCACCATCAGCATTTCGAGTTAGCATAGACTGACCCATCATGTCATAGCTCCAGTGGTCAATCTCTTCTGGCTCTTGGACAACAGCACCAAATAGTTGACGAATCCGATCTGGGAACTTGCGATAGTTCAGCTGCATTTGATCGGTAACGAACATTTCCCAAGACAGTTCACACAGAAAATACAGCTTATCAGCAGCAGAAGTAAAGGTGCGCTCTGCTTTGATATCCCGGGCCATTTTCTCTCGAACAGCTAACAGATAGATGTGAGACAAGTCTACTGGCTGACCTAACTCAATTTTAGGTAGTGCATCCAGTATCAAGTCAATCATTACAGGTCGTCTCGCTAAATCCAAGAGTTTATTGTTTCTCATGACCTGTTCTACGATCGCATCTCTTTGTGCTAAAGTTTTATGTTGCAGCCGGGAGCAAAGCATTTGACGAATTTGGTTATCACTGAGGGTCTGTAATTCCAATACTTCAAATTGGGGACCCAATTTTCGAGTCGAGGTTGGTTGTCCTGTTTCTATAGAATTTAATAAAGCTGCATTCAGCAGAGAGTGACCTTTTTGTAATTTAGGGAGATGCTCTGCACGACAAGTGAGAATTACCTTAGCTCCTGTTTCGACAACTTTAGCTAGCTCCCAAAAATTATCAATGACTTTGCGGCGATCTACTTTACCTGCCATTTCATCAAAACCATCAAAAATGAGCAGGAGCTTGCCCATACTATTAAGTTGTTTGAAGACTAAATTAGTCAGGGGAATATTGTGTACGGAGAAGAAGAACCAAGCTAGAACATTCTCTACATTTAGTGCTTTAGTATAATCCCGCAGAGGAATTAGTAAAGGTAATCGAGGTCTAGTTTTACCCTGTAGCTTGGCTTTTTGATACCGTTTTAAAGCAGTCCAAGCGTAATGAAATGCAAACCAGGTTTTACCTGTACCAAATTCTCCCAAAATAGATATGTGTTTCTTGTCTGGATCATCTAGCCAACGATCTATATAGCCATCAATCCAGCCATCTGCCTCAGTGTAACAACTGACGATTGGTTCCCCTGTGATTGGGTTGACTCCTTCTTGTTTAACACAAGCTAAAGGAACATAGGTTTTGTCATTAATACCTCGCTTCCTGAGTTGTTCCTCTAACCATTTAAAATACTGGCTAAAATTGACCCCTTCATCAATCAGTTCATCGAAGGTATAACAAAATAGTTCTAATTCTCTGTGTTTTCTGTACTCTGCGATCGCTTCACTGACAGCATAACTAAATTTAAGTTCTTTGTTTTCTTTATACTGTTGAATAGCTTCACGCGCTGCACGACTAATCCGCAGGTCAGCAACCAACCATGCTTCATTGGGTTTGTACTCTAAGACTGCTTGACATAAACCATCCAGGTGATTCAGGTTAACCTCTCCTTCCACACCTCGTGCCAAAATGCGATCGTATCCTCCCCGCTTGGGAATATGGATAATCATGTCAAAGAAGTCATCTTGCCTTATTCCACCAGGTATGAACTCATAGCCCAAAGCTTCAAACCAGCTTCTCATTTTCTTCTCAAGATGGGAAGATTGTTTGGAGTCAGTTCCTTGAGAAAAGAGGCTTTTCTCCTCTTGATTTTGAAAATTTGCATATGAGATTTGAGACGACCAACCTGCTTTACTATCAAAGGTGTCTGATTTTATCTTTGACTTGGATAAGTCTGATTCATCTGATACTTGAGACACAAGGTTGATATCATCGATAATTTGCGCTTGTAAGGCCGCATTGTGACTTAACAATGCCCTTTGTAGAGCAGCGCGAAAATTTCTCTTGCTGACTTCTTCACCCAAAGCCTCTGAAAGCAACTTCCAGAATTTATGGCTGACATCTCCTTTCAGATAGTTGGGTTTATAGGGTGAGCCTTTTGCCATCTTTTCATAAGTTAAACCCTCCCAAGAACCGCGCAGTACAGTCAGTTCTGGGTCAGTCAGCCTCCTACCTTTGGCTTTATATACTGCTGACTCTACAATCTCGATTACATCTTGAAAATTCATGAGACTGTGGAATGATTAGGATTTTTTATCATGATAAAGCATGAATTGCTCTAAAAATACTTTTTGGGTAAATATACTTATAGATAATATGTTCTCCATAAACATATCTTTATGAATTTTTTAGTTTCTTTCTGATTATTTCTAACATCAAATGATAGCAATACTGTTATTATTCGACTCATGCTAAGACTGGTGATTGTTACTGAGACACCTTGACAATAATTTTACCGGTTGTTTTTAATAAAAAAGCATGTAAGTTGATGTTTTACAAGGATTTTATTGTCATGAAAAATTATGCTTTCGCAGGATTATATGGCGACAGTAAGCATTTCCTATCAGTTCCTCCTGATGATGGAATGCTAGTGGACTTGTCAAAAGACAAACATCCAACACAATTGTATGGGTGGGGATACACTGGGAAAACTCTGAATTTAAGCGCACAAGGAACTTATTTCGGGTTTGTTGTTGATGGTCAAACTGATGTGATTTCCTATCATGCAGGATTTGAACTAGCCTTTACCCTTACCAAAGGTATGTACTTTAGTGTTCCTGGTGCTGTGTCTGTTCGGGGTGGATGCGGAATTGCGATCGCCAGTCTAAACTATCGTGGGATGTTTATGGTTGGGGGACCAATTGAAGAAAAGGGTAGATTGTGTTACATGGATGGTTGCTCTGATTCCCTGTTGATCCCACCAACGATAAAAGGCGATCCCTGTCTCAATCATTTACACTTCCCACCTGGTATTAGCCAGACACGACACACTCATCCTTCTATCAGAATTGGGGTAGTTACGAGTGGTGAAGGACATTGCGAAGTCCCGGAAAATGAAGACGGAACTGGAGCAGCTATTGAGATACCCTTGAGTCTAGGTCAAATCTTTATCATTCCACCTGAAGGACATCACAGCTTTTTTACTAAGGACAATACGCTGGATATCATTGCATACCATCCTGATAGTGACATCGGACCAACTCATGATAACCATCCGATGATCAACCGGACTTATGTTGATGGCGTATCGGTTAGGGAAATTGAGGAAATCAGAACGAAGATTATTGTTTGATAAATTACGCAGGAGAAATCTATGTTGTTCATTTTCATCGCTAGCGTCAAATTATTGCTATTTGTTATTGCTTGCGTGTGGATTGTTACATTAATTCTAGGTGTTATTGAGACAGCCTCTAGATCAGATAGAAATAGAGTTATTAATCTTTTGAACCGTATTTTGAACCGTAACTCTAGAGTTAGACACTCACCTCTGTTGAGACTCAGGGAGATTTGCGAGTTTTGGTTGCCAATACTAATAGTTCTAAATGTGTTACTAACCCTCTTTGAGAAACTATCCAGTTGCCAAATATTACTAACCCTCCTTGAGAAATTATGTAATTGCCAATGCTCTTAGAAACACTCACAATTTCCCATAATTTTAAGAATAACTGACTTTAGCATACTTTTGCAACAAATCTTAAACATGAAAAAACTTGTTATTACATGTTGCTTTTTCATGAGATTGAGTTTAAACTGAATATCAAGTCAGGCTAAAACCCTGATTTGACCAATAGAGA
The DNA here is from genome assembly GCF_059505505.1 of Pelatocladus sp. NCBI lineage: Bacteria > Bacillati > Cyanobacteriota > Cyanophyceae > Nostocales > Hapalosiphonaceae > Pelatocladus > Pelatocladus sp. The sequence goes on from NZ_JCACKS010000014.1 coordinate 8,294, forward strand.
CAAAGTAGCCCCATGTTAGAAGGACTTTTCGGGACTCTTCAAACATATCTACCGAATGAATATCAAGGTTCAATACCACGCAAATTGATTGTAGAGTGCAACATGATGAGGAGTGGTAAAGTCCCGGAGTTCCTAGTTACTATAGTGGGGCATCCGAATAAAGATTTTCGATTTCAAAAAGCAGAAGTAGACACCTATATTTTGAGACGTCAGCTGCTGCTGAAACCTTGTGGTGTAGTGTTAATGGAGAACAGAACCACTGCGATTGATTGTTTAGAAGCAGGTTTACTAAATATTCTTCAGACCAGTGGTTATGGAGATGTAACCCTCATATTTCATAAGGGCTTTTTTCTTTGTAAAGTAGCGTTCTCTTATCGAAGAAGTCTTGGAAACTAGCTTAACAATTAAGAGTTTTACCCTTTGAAATATCAAGCAGTTATAAAACTGATGGTGGGGATTGAAAAAAAGAATAAATTTTGACTATCCAAAGAGAGTTGAATACCAACCCAGGGACTAGTTTACGTGGAGTACCACGCGACTAGTCTCTTGTTTTTTTCAAAGAAAAACATAGTAGGAGATTATTTCTCATGGACTGTAAATATAAAGACCATCCTTTTCCTCCTTGTAGATTTGAGCAACATCCACGTAATCCTAATATTTATTTTTGTCCCCACTGTCGAGAATCTTATGATGTGCGGGAAGTAGGAAATCAATTTCCTACCTGGTTACTGTTGATGATTGCAATAGTCATTTTAATGATTGTTGCTGGTAATCCTAAATCTCTTCCGTCTCATGAGGAAAATATTCCCACTCCTAACCCTAGTCAACTTGAGTAAGACTCTTGTATTTGCTACTCTCCCTTACTGTAGTTGAGGGTGCATTCCATTACAACATTTGACTTTTAAGTAAGGTTAAATAAGGGCAAAAAACCATGAAAACTAATCTACAAAACGAATATAATCTGCTGTTTAAGTTCGCCGTTAAGGGACTCAAGTATTTTGTATTAGCATTAGTTGGCTTTGCGATCGCCTATGTTATATCTACAGTGCTTAACGCTGTCCCTATTGTCCAGATGCTGCTATCGCCAAGTTTATGGCAATGGATGATGCGTATAGCTGTTTTCATTTTCTGTATGTTCGCGATCGCTATAATTTTAGATTCTTGGCGATAGCATTTTGTTGAGATTTTGCCTTTCAAATGATTTAAATAAGTTAGTAGTGAGGACTTTAGTCCTCACTACTAACCTTTGGTTATTTGCGCTGTTTTATTTATCTTGGCTGAGTAGAATTCAGCCAAGAATTAACTTTTCACAGCATGTTGAAAAGCTAATAAAAATTTGCTTTATTTTGCAGGATATTTCGCTAAAAATTCATCACCAGGAATCACTGTGGTATGAAATAAATAGTCTTTGTTTTTCTGGTAACGTATATCTTGTTTAACAATTGCCATGAATTCTCTATGACCATCGCGAGTACGCCCAACTAAACACCCTGCACTAGCACCTTTAATATTAGTACGAGGATAATCAAATCCCCAGTGTTGGTTGATATCAAAGACACCTGTGTCGAGAAAATCGCCAGTTCGCATCATGTCTTTATTTTTGTCGCGATATACAGAAATAGGTGTCTTTTGAACTAAGGCTTCATGTGGATCTGAACCACCTCCGTAATGAATGCCTACTGCCCAAGCTTTATACTGTCCAAAGGCTATTCTGGCAGCTCCATATTCTTTTGCTCTACCTCCCATAGGATTGTTAGTGAAACTAGTACCAGGTTCTGTTGTCCCTTCCCAATTACCTCTGATTACTGGTCTAAAATCTGCATCTGGTATTTCAATTACTACACGGCGATCATTGAATTCGTTGGGAGCATCACTATTTTGAGTTCCATCTGCATTCATTCCCTCAACATAGACAATGTTGTACTTTTTGTCCCCCACAGATACGCGGTAGTTCATCTCTACCATATATTTAATAAGTCGAGCTGCTAGGTTATTGAGAGAATAATCGATTTTAGGTGCAGGAATATCACTTGGTTTGCTTTCTATTAAAGCTTTAGCTGTTGCTAAACCTAGAAATCCTTTCTCTTGAGCAACTTCTGGACGAATTGCAGAAATAGCTACTTGAAATTCCACAAGTGCGTCACTAGAAATACGTCCAAATTGTCCATCCGCAGGAGGATCAAGAAATTTCAACCAAATCAGTACCTGTTGAATATGGGTTGCTAGTTCTTTATCAGCAGCGATCGCTTCAATTCCATAATCTAAAGAACTTTGATTTTCTTTAGCTTGTTTACTGGCTTGATAGAAATTTTCTAAACGCATAATATTTCATCCCCTGGTCAAAAACTAAAATTAAGTTCTAGTTACTTAATAAAACAATGCTCATTTCAAGAATTACGCATTCGCATAAATTTAAATTGTTTGCAGAACAAAATAGCGGATCAGTTAATGAAGAACTTATCCTGAGCAGCTTGGCTGAGTTATGGAACAACCTAATTTAGGCTAATTAATTAGCAAACTCAATAAAACTAATCTTGTTCTATAACCTTTGCATATGCATCAAAAATAAAATGCTCATCTCGATTCGCTTTACTTTTATCAATCCACTTTACCCAATAGTGTCTTTCTTCATATCCGAAATCTAAAATTGGATATTCTCCAGGCTCAATATCGACTAGAGCTTCTTTTGGTATTTCAGATGATTGTTCTGTAGAAGGTTTCAAGACTGTTTTTTGAGTGACTTTCAGAAGATATTTTTTCCCTTCAGCAGGTTTTGGTTCATCTGCGTCTGATTCTCCAATTAATCCATCTTTGATAGCTTCAGCCATTTTTTCAGCATTGAAGTAAGAAGCCTGCCCAATCTTGGAGGGGACAATGCGACGGGTATCAAGCCCCCGCTATTTTTAGAGGAGAATTCAAATGAGAGGAACAGTTGAGTAATTCCCAATTTCTTGGGTTTAAGTTGCATATGAGTAACCATCCTTTGCATGAATGCGTTTACAAAACTTGTGCGATATTCCTTGAACTAGTCCATCCTTGGTTGAGATATTAAAACTCCCAGTAGCACGAGTTGCAATTCTTCCAACGTATTCGCCTACTTTCTTGCCACTAGTTACAGCAGCTTTAACAATATCGCCAGTTTGAAAACCAAAGTGAAATTTAGTTCTGGAACAGTGACGATTCGGAAATCCAAATTTGTCAGTTCGGCATGATTGGCGAGTACCATGACCATTGCCTGTAATCAACAATGGTTTAACGCCTTTAATATTAAGAATTGGTGTTGACGAACCAACGCAAGCAGCATCTAACCAGTGAGATTTTTCTAAATTTTGTTGATTACGATTGAACTTTGTCAATCCACCTGAACCCGTTTCTACTGGTAATCCAGTTGCTTTTAGAATTTTCAGCAGTGCAAATCTAGTAGTGTTTACTGCCGCCGCATCCGCCAATGGTATGCAGGCTTGTTTCAAGATTTTCTCTAACCTGATTGGCTCTTTTTTGAGAAATTCTTTAATATCTTTAGTGCCTTTTTTGGTGTTGCATTTAGAACAACTTAGAGTGAGATTTGTAATAGAATTAGAACCTCCTTTAGCTCTTGGATGAATGTGTTCTATCTGAAGTGCAATGTCTTTTACTCCGCAGTATGCACATTGCCTATTCCACTTTTCTAATAGATATTCCCTAGTCTCGTAACCAGCTAATGTACCTTGTTGATATTCCTTGCCTTGAATATCTCGATTACGCATTAACTGCATGTCAAAGCGCACCAATTCTTGACTTATAGCTGAAATGGAAACAAGTTTACGTAACTTATTAACCCAAGTTTTGATATTCTCAACCCGACTTTGTAAACTAGGTGCTAACCATCCTTCTGGACGTGTTCTGTTTAAGAATCTTGGTTGACGGTATCTAGTTTTACGATTTCGTCTACTTCTGCGAAGTTGTCTTCTAGAAGTTAAAGAATCTCGAATTGCAAAGCCTCTATGCTTTAATTCCGCAGCAAAGACAACTTCACCAGATGAGTCGTTAACTAATGCAAGTCCAGTATGTTTTGCACCAGGATCAATCTTTAATCGTAGTCGTTGAACCGGGGCATCTGAACGTGATTCTTTTAAGATTAATGTGAACGGAAATCGTCTAAAAAATACTGCTTTTTTGTTTCGTAATAACTGCCTTGCCTGTGCGCTATGTATTGGATCTAATGGTCGTTTTTCTGAATCAATTACAAACACTTTGGACACGAAGTCCCTCCTTGCGGGTAAAGTTAGCCTTGACAATGATTTAAAGGCTTTTTACGTCAACGACACTAGCTTCAACCCAATATGCTTGTTTAATCGTTGACCTCAGAGCTACAAACTGGCTTCGTATTTGTAGGTGAGATCACCTAAAAATCGTAGTGATTTAACACGCTTGTCGGGTAAACTCTGGGCTTTAAAGCCCCCACTGGAACGGTATCCCGTTCAGTGGTGGGTAGTTTACTTTTCAATTCCCAGCTTTTTGCTGATTTAAAGTATTTTATATTTAACAAGTACTATAACAGGGCTGTATCATATTTAACCTAAAATTAATCTAAAGTTCGTATGGATTGAAATGAAGCGGTGCGCTAGAGACGATACTCCTTTGGAGTCGCTACGCGATGGTGCATTAGACCCTCAAAGGAGCTTCCCGAAGGGTAGCACCCGCCTAACGGCGATCCCACCTTTTGCAATCAAGGCTAATCTAAAAGAATGCTATCCACTCAAACTCAACTTTTGCGACTTTCCCAAGGACAACTTAACCTGCTAGAACGTTGTCCGCGTCAGTTTCAACATACCTACTTAGAACAACTATATTCTCCTACTGATCCAGAACGGGAAGAACACCAGACTTTAGGGAGTCGTTTTCACCTGCTAATGCAACAGCGAGAGATCGGATTACCTATTGATGGTTTTTTGCAGACAGATACACAACTACAAAGTTGGATGACAGGTTTTGCAAACGTGGCACCAGACATATTAACACCTATTAGTAATAGTCAAATTTTTCGCGAAAGCGAACATTACCGAACCTTACAAGTTCAAAATTATTTACTGACTGTTGTCTACGATTTACTCATTGCAGATAATCAGCAAGCACAAATTTTCGACTGGAAAACTTATCCCAAACTTCCTAATAAACGTAAACTAGAACAAAATTGGCAGACACGCCTTTATTTGTATGTGTTAGCAGAAACTAGCGATTATCTACCAGAAAATATTTCCATGACATACTGGTTTGTTCAATCTGAAGGTCAACCACAAAGTATTAAATTTAGCTACAATGATATCCAACACAAAAAGATTGCCAAGAAACTCAAACAATTATTAAGTAAATTAACTCATTGGCTAGAAGATTATCAGCATAAACAAGATTTTCCACAAGTTTTAGAAGGTAGTAAAACTTGTGAATACTGTCAATTTGCGAAGAGATGCGATCGCATTTATCCTGTTACCGCACAAATATCAGAAGAAAACTCTCCGACCCAAGATTTAGATACTAACCTCATGAATATCGATAGCATTCAAGAAGTATCTTTATAAAAGAAATTGTTGGAGGTTGTTTGAAAAGTAATTTGCTGTGATTTTAAGCACTTGCTGATCCCCAAGGCGGAAGTTGCTACAAGCTACGCGAAACACGCAAACGTGAAGACGGAAGTTGCTGCAAGGTAGACAGAAGTTGCTACAAGCTACGCGAAACACGCAAACGTGAAGACGGAAGTTGCTGCAAGGTAGACGGAAGTTGCTACAGGCTGCGCGAAACACGCAAACGTGAAGACGGAAGTTGCTGCAAGGTAGACAGAAGTTGCT
>NZ_JCACKS010000014.1:14218-20380 GCF_059505505.1 Pelatocladus sp.
TGCTGCAAGGTAGACGGAAGTTGCTACAGGCTGCGCGAAACACGCAAACGTGAAGGCGGAAGTTGCTGCAAGGTAGACGGAAGTTGCTATATTTATGATATGCCCGAACAACAGTGGATTTTAGCACCAACTGAACAATTACCAGAATGGTTTCTACAAGCTGTCAAGCAGTATACACCCACATCTAGTGGACAGTTTGCAGCACAGTTGTTATGGCAACGTGGTATAAAAGGCATACCACAAATAGCCACTTTTGTTAATCCCAAAATTTATTTACCTGCAAGTCCGTTTGAGTTTGGGCAAGAAATGCATCTAGCAGTAGAACGCTTGCAACAGGCATGGGAAACTGGTGATAAAGTCGCCATTTGGGGAGACTTCGATGCTGATGGTATTACCTCTACAGCCGTGTTATTGGATGGGTTGGGGCAATTTTTTATCCAAAATTCGCAGTTAGTTTACTACATTCCAAATCGATTAATAGAATCTCATGGACTCAACTATCAGGGCATAGATCAGTTGGCAAATCAGGGATGTAAGTTAATCGTAACTTGTGATACTGGCAGTACAAATATTGATGAAATTACTTATGCAAAACAGCTAGGTATTGATGTGATTGTTACAGACCATCACACTCTACCAGCAGAACGTCCACCAGTAACAGCCATTATTAACCCTCGGTATTTACCTGGTGATCATCAATTATTTCATCTTTCAGGAGTTGCAGTTGCTTACAAGTTAATAGAAGCTTTGTATCAAACATTGCCAAGTATTCCGCAACAACCGTTAGAAGATTTATTAGATTTAGTCGCAGTGGGATTAATTGCTGACTTAGTACAGTTGAGCGGAGATTGTCGCTATTTGGCTCAGTTGGGAATTGGACGACTACAAGAAGATTTTAAACTACCACCTGCACAACGGCGACGTCCAGGGGTGGGGCGATTGTTGGAATTATGTCAGAAAAGTGGCGATCGCCCCACAGATATTTCTTTTGGACTTGGCCCCCGGATCAATGCTGTGAGTCGGATTCAAGGTGATGCTAGTTTCTGCGTAGAATTACTAACCAGTCGCGACCAGACGCGTGTTCATCAGCTAGCAGAAGCAACAGAATTAGCCAACTCTCGCCGCAAGTCTCTACAAAAAGAGGTTGCTCAACAAGTCAATCAAAAGATCAACCAAATCGACTTGTCTACCACCAGCGTCATTGTTTTAGACGATCCTCAATGGTCCGTAGGTGTCTTAGGATTAGTAGCAGGACAAGTAGCGCAGGAGACAGGACGACCGACTATTTTGTTAAGTACAGAAGGATTTGGGGGACAGGGAGGACAAGGAGGACAAGGGGGACAGGAGAAAGCTTTCATTCTGTTTTCTCCCAATTCCCAATCCCTAGCCCGTGGTTCTGCGCGTTCAGTGAATTCTGTTGATTTATACCAACTGGTTAAAAATCAAGCCCATCTGTTACATCGTTTTGGTGGACATCCTTATGCTGCGGGGTTGAGTTTACCAGTGGAAAATATTCCTCTGTTTACACAAGCAATTAACCAACAATTACGGCAAAGTTTGGGTGGCGCAACTTTAATGTCAACACTACAGGTGGATTTAGTGGTGACAGTAGGAGATTTGGGGAAAGAATTATTTTTAGAATTAAAACTTTTGGAACCCTGTGGAATGGGTAATCCTGTGCCAAAGTTGCTGATTCAAAATTGTTGGTTTGAAAATGGTTGGCATCGCAATCAGCAAGATTCCCAGGGTAAAAAGATCCAGTATATTAAAACCGAGTTTGATATTCGAGATGAGTCTACCAAAAATCCGTTCCCTGGTGTGTGGTGGGGTCACTATAAAGATGAATTGCCACCAGGACGCTGTGATTGCATTGTAGAGCTAGATTACAATACCTTTAAAAAACGTTACGAAATTCGTTTAATTGCCGTGCGTTCTAATGAACAATCTGCAAGAGTAACTCAGCACTCCACACAAATTTTAGACTGGCGCAATCTCAACACTCCAATCGCACCGAGTACATCAAGCACATCCCCACTTTTGATTAAAGAATGTCCCACCAGTTGGGATGATTTACGAGCATGGTTGAGGCGATCGCTTCACAATCAGCAACCATTGGCGATCGCATGGTCTAAAACAGAATATCAATCTCCAGAACAAATTTGGCTGACGTTGGTAGGAATTGCCAAGTATCTCAGTCGCACCAATCAACTAGTCACCCGTGTTCAACTTTTGCAAAAACTCGGCATTGGTGATCAAAGTTTACACATGGGTTTTAGGGCATTAAGACACTTAGGTTTTACTATCCAAACACAAGATCGTTATTTGCTAATCAGCCAACATTCAAACACTCAATCATTACTCGCAGAGGCTACAATTGTCAAGTTTTTAGATGCTGTTCGCGAAGAACAATTTCAGCGTCAATATTTCACCGAAGTTCCGATCTCAACTATTCAAGCGATCGCAATACAAACTATTTAGTTGGTCATTTGTCAATTGACATTGGTTATTGGGGAACAGGGAACAGGGAACAGGAAAGAGAAGTTCTACCTTGTCCCCCGTGTCTCCCTTGTCCTCCGTCTCCTCCGTGTCCCCCGTGTCCCCTTTCCCACTATAAGTTTCCCTGGCGTTCACATTTAAAACTGCGATGCTGCCAAGATTTCATGTCTACATCTGTCAATTTTGTCACCTGTGAACATTCTGGCTGAATAATCTGGCTTAATCCTGCCCAAAATAAGCTACGGGTAACATCTAGTCCGGTTTTTGGCCAAGATTCACGATTACCAGGAATACCTTGTTCTTGTACAATTTCTGTTTCTACCCAAATGCCATGCGCCCCTAACATGATCTGTGCTAGCCACTTAGCCCGTGATAAGTGTGTACCAGAGGTAATCAACATGACTTTATGCACATGCCAACGGCGTAGAATCGGAATACCATAGTAGAAATTACTGAAAGTCGAATGAGCGCACTTCTCCAACCAGATATTTGTCATTGCAGCTACTTCCCTTTGAAAAATTAGCCAAATACAGGGATCAGGAGAACCACGAGAAATTAAAGTCTTGATTTGCGGATGTTGTTTGATCAACTTAGCAACAAAAATTTCTCGACGGATACTACCGCCAAGTACAAAAAAAGCGTCTACTGGCTTAGAGGATGCACAGACTAAAGTTATAGTAGTAAACATCAGCCAAATGCTAAGGAAAATACCCAAGCCAATTTTAATTTTTCGTAAAACTTCCCACCTTTTTAATAAGGTATTTCTACGAGGAATGTTATTAAGCTTTGTAACTTTACGTTTCATAGGAACTTTATATAAAATTTAAATTACCTATATTTTTTAATCATTAAAATTAATGCATCCAGGAATAACCGATTTTAGGTAATAATGAGTGCAATTATGACACTGATGAAAGCGTCATATGAATGCAGTAAGCTGACTGAGCAAGTTGACTAGTGCTAGAGAAAGTCCTTGATAAGTATTACGGTATTTTCAAGATAATTTAAAGGAAAACAACAATGAAGGGAGTATAGCCAGGCAGAAAAATTTATAACTTTCTACAGAGCTTCTGATTGCTAAACTGTCAACCACACAATTATTCCAGCTTATATACATGAAACAATCTGCAAAACGTTACTCGCCACTGCAAGTAGCTTTAATTGGAGGAGCGATCGCCACCACAGCTACAGTATCTGCATTCGGGCCAGGTTGGAGTCGTTCTGTTCGTGCAGCACTACAAGATAGCCCTAAACAGGTAGTTGACCAAGTATGGCAACTGGTAAATCGCGAATATGTGGATGGTTCTTTTAATCGCCAAAACTGGCAAACAATCAGACAAAGCCTATTGAGCAGAAACTATTCTTCTCGTGAAGAAGCTTACACCGCAATCCGCGAAGCGATGCAAAAGCTGGGAGATCCATATACACGCTTTATGGACCCTAAACAATTTGAATCTCTAACCAACCAAACATCTGGAGAAGTCTCCGGAATTGGCATTCGGATGGAGGTGAATGAAAACAGCAAACGGCTAGTTGTTGTAGAAGCCTTAGAAAATTCACCAGCAATCAAAGCCGGAATCAAAGCTGGGGATCAGATTGTGGCAATTAATGGTAAACCTACCAGCCAGATGAAAATCGAAGATGCCTCTAAGCTGATTCGTGGTAGAGCAGGTACAATGATTACTTTGCGATTAGAAAGAGATGGGCGTAGTGCTTTTGACCTGAAACTAACACGAGCTACGATTGAAGTTCCAACAGTACGTTATGCCCTTAAACAAGAAGGTCGTCGCCGAGTTGGCTATATTCGTTTACGGGAATTCAGCGCCCACGCCTCAGATCAGATGCAACGGGCTATCCGTGATTTGAATGCCAAACAAGTCGATGGCTTTGTACTAGATTTACGGGGTAATCCTGGTGGTTTGTTGCAAGCCAGTATTGAAATTGCCCGAATGTGGATGGATGATGGCGCAATTGTCCGCACTGTAGACCGTAGAGGTGGCAGTGAAGAAAGTAAAGCCAATCACACAGCCCTCACAAATCGTCCTTTAGTAGTACTAGTTGATAATAACTCAGCCAGCGCGAGTGAAATTCTCACAGGCGCACTTAAAGATAATAGACGAGCAATCGTCGTTGGTAGTCAAACATTTGGCAAAGCCCTAGTCCAATCAGTACATGAACTTGCAGATGGTTCTGGTGTAGCAATTACCATAGCCCATTACTACACTCCCAAAGGCACAGATATTAACCATAAGGGAATAGCACCAGATATTAAACTGGAATTAACAGAGCAACAACAGCGTCAGCTCGCATCTAACCCTGATTTGCTAGGAACTAACAAAGATCCTCAGTATAACCGTGCTTTGTCAATTCTTTCTAACAATCAGTTTGCCCAACCTTTGCCAAATCAAACATCTCAAAAGCCAAGCAGCTTCGGTGCTAAGAATTTACGACTTTAGTACTCAAGTTGAGGATTTGGGAATACTAAAAATTAGGTAGTTGGTTGTTGTTTGTTGTTTGTTGTTTGCAAAAACCATCAACAAGTAACCATCAACAAATAACTATCAGAAATTTTTAATTCCAAATCTGAGATCAAATACTATGCATTACCAATCAAACAACACAATGACCACTGATACTTTCTTACCTAATGTATCGGTGGTTATTCCTATTTATAACTGTGAAACGGATTTACCAGAGTTAATTAATTGTCTATTTGCTCAAACTTATCCAAAAGAATTAGTCGAATATCTATTAGTAGATAATAATAGTAGCGATCGCACTTTGGAATTATTACAACAAACAGCCAAAACTTCTCCTATATTGATTCGTGTTTTAAGCGAAAATAAAATTCAAAGTTCCTACGCAGCCCGTAACAGAGGAATTCGCGCTGCTAATGGTCAAATTATTGCCTTTACTGATGCTGATTGTCGTCCTCAAGCAGAGTGGCTAAAATTATTAGTTGCACCTTTTGTTAACAATGATGTGGCAATTGTCGCTGGTGAAATAACTGCGCTACCTGGTAATAGCTTATTAGAACAATTTGCTGAAAATCAACAGACTCTATCGCAAAAGCACACTCTCAATCATAAGTTTTATCCCTATGGTCAAACTGCAAATTTGGCGATTCGACGACAAGCATTAGAGAAAGCAGGTTTGTTTCGCCCCTATCTAACAACTGGTGGTGATGCTGATATCTGTTGGCGGATTCAACAAGAAAATATTGGACGTTTACAATTTGCAACCGAAGCGATCGTCAAACACCGTCACCGCACCACACTGAAAGAATTACAAAGTCAATGGCGGCGTTATGGGCGTTCAAATCGCTATTTGCACGAATTGTATGGTGTGGAGTTAATGCCAGACATGACACTCAAAGAATGTAGCTATCGACTAGCACGTTGGTTATTCAAGGAACTACCAAAGCAAAGTATCAAGTCTTTAACTGGTAAAACTCACCTTGTAGATTTATTAAATACTCCTATTGGTATATTGACAGCTAAGGCGCGTACTGTTGGTCAAAGAGAAGCTAAACTACCGCAACAAGCCAAAATCATTGAGACGCTATAAAAACTTGGAAATTGAAATTGTGAATACTTAGTAGTAGGTAATAGTTAAGCTGTTATGCATTTAAATTGTGATGACAGCGTCGCCTTTATTTTTGAGTTT
>NZ_JCACKS010000015.1:0-20375 GCF_059505505.1 Pelatocladus sp.
AATGTATCGACCTGCATTGCGAATGTATCGACCTGCATTGCGAATGTATCGACCTAGATTGTTAATGCAGCCGTCTGTACAGTTTATTTAATAGAGTAAAACTTGCACTTCTTCCCCTGGAGAAACTAATGTTTGCCCTACTGATAGCACAGCTAAAGCATTAGTTTGGGCGAGATTAATTAAATTGCCAGAACTTTGACTTCCACCAGCCACTTGAAACTCGTAAATTCCGTTTTGTAAATCTAATTTACCCCAAACATAAGTTTCCCACTTCCCATTAGATCGCAATTCCTGATGAGTAAAGGCTTTGATAAAGTTTGGTTGCCAACCTTCTATTAGTCCAGAAAGTTTTTTGATAGTTGGTTGCACAAATCGCCAGAATGTTACCAATGCTGAAGCTGGATTTCCTGGTAAACCGAAGTAAATCACTTGATTTCTAAATGTCGCAACGGTGAGAGGTTTACCGGGTTTCATCGCCACTGCTTGAATGTGAATTTTCCCCTCTAAAGACTTGACAATTTGCTCAACATAGTCATAATCTCCCACAGAAACACCACCAGAAGAAATGACTATATCGGCGTTGGATACTGCATAGGCGATCGCTTTTGCTAAAGCACCTGGTTCATCTGGGACTATGCCTAAAATTAGCGGTTCTCCCCCACTCTGCCTAACTAAAGCTGCTAAAGCATACTGATTAGAATCAACGATTTGCCCTGGTTGCAGGGATTGATCTGGAGATACAAGTTCATTACCTGTAGAAAATATTGCTACCCTTGGACGGCGGTAAACACTGACTTGAGTACACTGGGCAGTTGCTAATACAGCAATTTCTGATCCATGTAACATAATTCCTGGTGGTAACAATTGTGTCCCGGCTTGATAGTAAGCTGCACGCTGTCTGACAAATTCTTGCGGTTTTGTGGGTGCTGTCAGGATGAATACACGATTTTCCTCTCGCTGTGTACATTCCTGCATCACCACTGTATCAGCACCTGCTGGCATGACTGCACCTGTGAAAATCCGGGCTGCTTGCCCTTGTTGGATGGTAGATTGGGGTTGATATCCAGCAGTTATTTCTTCAACAATTTCTAAAATAGCTGGCTGTTTTTGAGTAGCTTGCTGGACATCAGCGTAACGTACTGCATAACCATCCATTGCTGAATTATCCCAATGGGGAAAGTCCAACTGACTCGTAACCACAGAAGCAAGAATACGACTATCTGCTGCGAACAAATCGACAATTTCTGCATCGTAGTGATTGTTCAGAAGTGATACTAAATTGAAAATAATTTCTTCTGCTTCGCTAACTGACAGCATTAGGAAGAACTCCAGCTAATTTGATTTTTAGAAGAAATCTTCACGGGTTGGTATATCAATATGAATTCGGAATTATTAATTTAGCATCAGCTATTCACATCTATTTCTGGCCAAAGTCGTTCTAACTGGCGTCGCCAAGCATCTAAAGTTTCTTCTCTTGCTTGTGGAGTTTGGTTTTCATCCCCCATTAATCCTTCGGCGTAGAAGCGTTCCAGATTTTGCATTGTGGATTGGAGGGACTGACCTTGTAGTTTCGCTGCTATGATAACTTGGCGAATGCGACTTTCCACTAACCGATTAAAGACATCATCTAAACCAGCTGCGTGTAAAGCAATCAGTCTAGCGATCGCATCTCGAAAATCTTCTACAACCAAACTGTTACAGCTATGTTGAAATACACCCCAGACTACACCTTGCTGTAAGGCGTAGCGTACTTGTTGAGTATCATCAAAATTTGCTTCTAAAAACTGTTCAAAAAAAGGTTGAGCTTGTTGTGCTGGTACGATTGGTATCATCACTCGCAACCAGCTTTTATCATCTGAGAGCAGTACTAGTACACGAAAGGTAGAAGTTTCTACTTGCCAAGAATCGGATGCGATCGCCTTAACATCTGCTTCACCAAATAATTCTGTCAGCGTAGCTGCAATTTCTGAAGGTGTCATAGTGTTTTTTTTGATCCACCCTCTAGACTAGCGCAGCTTTGGTATTAATTGGGTGTTGAGAAACCAAGGATAAGGGGGACAAGTTGGTCAAAAATCATTGTTTTGCCAAATCAATGTTGTCTTTGTAAACCATACTTGACGATCACTAAACAATTTCTCCCATCTGCACCACGTTCGTAGACGACATGATCAACTAGGCGTCGCAGGAGAAACCATCCATACCCACCTACTTGTAGAGTACCTGGTTCTGGTTCGGCGATCGCATCAGGATTAAAAGGTTTACCATGATCCCAGATTCTAATCTCTAGTCGATCCATCCATAGAGAAACGTCTATATCAATCGCTGTTTCTGGGGGCAGAGTATGATGAGCATGGCGAACAGCATTAGTAAAACCTTCTGCTAACGCCAGGTTCAGGCGATAAAGTTGACCTTCTGACCAATCAAGTTTAGATAAATGTTGCAGACAGAATTGCTCAAACCACTGTTGCACTCGGTTTAGAAGCTTGAGTTCGCTTTTCACAGTCAGATGGTCTTGCTGCATTATGCTAAACATTGACCTTGACATGTAGGTGTATGGATAAAAAATGTTTGTAAGTAGATCAGCATAAACATGTTTTGTTGTTTGTTTTTGGAAATAACCGCCAATCACCAACAAAATTGGTTGTTATGTTTTGTTTGGAGTACTCACCAACTACTAAATACTATAAGAGCAGGTTTTACCATGATATTACTTTACCTAGTGACAGGATATAACTTGAAACCCGCTCCTATCAATAGCCTTCAGGCTTATATTTATTTAGATCCACTTATTTATAACAAGTAAGTCGGCGTCGTAAATTCTGTGTTTGTAGTAAGCGTTACTCTGCGAGAAGCCGCTTTGCGTCTACAGCGCTTCAGAACTTACTAGGAGCTAATTTTCAAGTTTTACTTTTCTTTACATAGTTTTGTGGATTTGCGCTAACTTACTTATCTATGTCATTTTTTGATTATGGATTTCGTTGATTATAGATTTTGAAATAATATTTTAATCTAAAATTGAAATAATAAAAACTTAAGATTTCAAACCCAAACTAAATTATAAAATTAACGCCTGTAGAGTTCTCAAAAAAAGTACATTTGCACTTGTTGAGAAACCTACAGGCGTCAAATAGTTTTATGTTGACGTGTATTTAGAACAATCCCAAAGTCAAAGATTTATCCAATGGGAAGGTAGCACCAATACCTAAGTAGAGGGTAATTAAAGTACCCAACAGAAAAACTGCTGTTGCTACAGGACGGCGGAAGGGATTTTGAAACTTGTTGACGTTCTCAATAAAGGGAACAAGAATCAGACCCACGGGTACAGCGCTCATCAGTAATACTCCTAAGAGTTTGTTGGGAACTGAGCGCAAAATTTGGAATACAGGATACAAATACCACTCTGGCAAAATTTCTAGTGGTGTTGCAAAGGGATTTGCTGGTTCTCCGACTAAAGCCGGGTCTAATACAGCTAGGGCCACAATGCAAGCGAAACTTCCCATAATTACAACTGGGAAGACGTAGAGTAGGTCATTGGGCCAAGCGGGTTCGCCATAGTAGTTATGACCCATTCCTTTAGCCAGTTTGGCTCTTAAGGCTGGATCGCTTAGATCTGGTTTCTTTACTGTTGCCATTTTTTAATGTGTTCTCCTGCTGAGGTCGAGTTAAAGCGTTTGTTTAAGCCTCGAGCTTCAGGCACTAGCTTTCAGCTTAAGATGTAACTGTTTGTTTTTTTGTCTTCTATTTGTCAATAACTTTGTTATTTTTTATTCAGTTTAAAACAAACAGCTGAATCTGGAAACCGAAAGTCAGTGCCTGATAACTCTTTGGGAGAAGCATTCATGCTTTTAAGCTCTGCGGCTGGTGGACTAACTGCCACAAAAAATGCCTCACCCTCATGTCAATTACAATGGGCCGGAAATTCCTTGCTTGCGAATCATCAAGAAGTGGAACAGCATGAACACGGCAATTAGCCAAGGTAACACAAAGGTATGGGCGCTGTAGTAACGAGTTAGTGTTCCTTGTCCAACGCTGGAACCACCACGCAGTAGTTCAGAAATCAACGTGCCAACTACGGGAATCGCTTCTGGTACGCCGCTAACAATTTTCACCGCCCAGTAGCCTACTTGGTCCCAAGGCAGAGAATAGCCAGTTACTCCGAAAGAAACGGTGATCACCGCTAGGATGACTCCACTCACCCAGGTTAACTCGCGGGGCTTTTTAAAACCGCCAGTCAGGTAAATCCGGAAGACGTGCAGAACCATCATCAGCACCATCATGCTGGCAGACCATTTGTGGACAGAGCGAATTAGCCAACCAAAGCTCACATCATTCATGATGTGCTGCACAGAGGCATAAGCTTCCGTGACAGTTGGCTTGTAGTAGAAGGTCATGGCAAATCCAGTGGCAAACTGGATTAAAAAGCAAGTGAGGGTAATTCCACCCAGGCAGTAGAAGATATTGACGTGGGGAGGGACGTACTTGCTGGTGACGTCTTCTGCGATCGCTTGAATCTCCAAGCGTTCCTCGAACCAGTCATAAACGTTGGCCATACAATCTCAAGTTCCTAGAAATCGATCGCGGTTGATAAATCTCCGACTTACCGGGGATTAGTGATTGGGGTCAGGGGTCGGGGATTGAGGATTGGGGATTGGGAATTGGGCATTAAGCATTTATGTTTGTGATCTGCTATCTCCCCATTGTTCCCCTTCCATTACCCAATCCCCTGTCCCCGATCCCTAGTCCCCAGAAGCTCGTTTGTTGATGAGCCTCATGAGTGTTAATAATTTAAAAAAAACTTAACACTCTGCAAAGATAGAATATATTGCATTATCTTTGCACCCAATCAAAAAATATTGGACACAAAGTAGATTTTATCGTTTGTGGAGGGGCTTTTGCACCGAATCAGGAGATTAAACCTCTTGATTTCAAAATCCACCACTTCTATAAAAAAAGTAACATAGTCGAGAGATAGATTTCATATACCAATTACAAAAATTACTTTTGTAATTGGTGGTAGAGGGCAAAAAGTAAAGGTTAAAGGGTAAAAATTCTTTCTGTTTCTCCCTTTCCCCTGAAAGCTCTTTTCCCTCTTAAAAGACTTCTATAAAAAAGAAGTCTAAATTAATGTAACTGCGTCAAACTAGACAATTTTGGCTAAAAAATGGGATTAAACATGGGGTTAATGCATAAACGGGTTTTTCAGGTTGGATTATCACTGTTCGTAGCGTTTTGGCTAGGATTTTGCAACTTTTGTCAACCAGCAATGGCTTTGACTCAGGAACAAAGGCTGATATCAGAAGTATGGCGAATTGTTAACCGTACTTATTTAGACGACACGTTTAATCATCAAAATTGGGCATCTGTTAGGCAGAAAATTCTTTCCACATCCCTCTCGGATCAAAAATCAGCCTACACAGCAATTCAGAAAATGCTCAAAAGCCTTGATGACCCCTTTACCCGTTTTTTAGATCCAGAGCAATACCGCAGTTTACAGGTAAATACGTCTGGAGAACTAACTGGGGTAGGCTTGCAAATTGCTCTGAATCAAAAGACTGGTGGTTTGGAGGTAGTGACTCCCATTGCAGGCTCACCAGCAGAAAAAGCAGGAATTCGACCACGCGATCGCATCATCAAAATAGAAGGGATGGCGACACAAAACCTGACCCTCGATGAAGCTGCTGCTAGAATGCGTGGTTCAATTGGCAGTTTAGTCACCTTGCTTATCGAAAGAGATGGAGAAGGGCAAAAAGAGTATCGAGTTATGCGCGATCGCATTTCCCTTAACCCTGTAGTGGCAGAGTTACATAATACTCCTTCTCAACAGCCTATTGGATATATTCGCCTCACTCAATTTAACGCCAATGCTGCTATGGAGTTGGCACACGCCATTAATAGCTTAGAAAAAAAAGGTGCATCCGCATATATTCTGGACTTACGAAATAATCCAGGCGGTTTGCTACAAGCAGGAATTGAAGTTGCACGTCTGTGGTTAAACTCTGGCACCATAGTTTATACAGCCAATCGCCAAGGAATTCAAGGTAGCTTTGAATCATTTGGTCCAGCACTCACAAACGATCCGTTAGTTGTTCTAGTCAATGAAGGAACAGCGAGTGCTAGTGAAATTCTCGCTGGTGCATTGCAAGATAACGGTCGTGCCACACTAGTAGGGGAAACCACCTTTGGTAAAGGCTTAATCCAATCCTTGTTTGAATTGTCAGATGGTTCTGGTTTAGCAGTGACAATTGCCAAATACGAAACCCCAAACCATAAAGATATTAATAAATTAGGTATAAAACCAGACAAAATAATTTCTTCTGCACCAATCACCCGCGAACAAATTGGTACAGAAGCCGATCAGCAATATCAAGCAGCAATGAAAGTGCTAACAGAACATTCAGTGATCGCAGGTGGGACGGCTTAATTGGGGAGCGGGGATAGGGTATTGGTATTTATTCTTTCCCTTGTCTACCCTGTCCTCCTCGTCCCCTTTCCCCGATCACCAATTCTCCATTGCTAGGCGTTGATATGCATCATCTATTACACGCTTGCCTCTGAGAAAACCCGTATTTGCTCCAGGACAAATATATTTTAATGTTTCTGGAGTAAAGTATTCTAGAAGCATTTTGATGCTCTTTATTTGCCTATGCCAGTGGAAAGTCTTGGCTGTTTTTTGTGGAACTGGATCGCCTTGTTGGTTGGGAAGTAAGTGACGTCCAGAAAACAGCACGCCTCCAGACTCACTATAATAAAGGCAAGACGAACCGGGAGAATGTCCACACGTCCAAATCACTTTTGTGATGGAATCAAGGACAAATTCTTGACTAAAAGTAGTTACAGGTAATTCAGGTAAGAGATATGCTTCTTGCTCTTGAATCAAAACTTCACAACTGAAGATTTGCTGATATTCTACTGTCTTGCCAATAGCACCTCTGTGGGTGAGAAATAACCAACGTACACCACCATGCGATCGCATGAAATCCTGGTAAGTTTGATCAAAAGCTGGACAATCAATTAGGATGTTACCTTCATTTCTGACAATAAAATAAGCGGTTCCCCCTAGTGTGTCCCGATTTGGTGGAAATGCAAAAATAGTATCGAGAACTTCTTGTGGTGGCTTGGCTAAATGATTTGATTCTTGAGACAAGGGACACATGAGAAAAACAACTTCCTTGAGGAGTTTTGACAAACCCGGTTTAAGTATAAAACTTCTCGGAAGCAAAAAGCGGAATAGTGTCTATCTTGTGGCAATAATAGTGGTGCGGTTGACCACAAGTTAGGACTGACGTTTCAAAATAAACTAAAATCACATGACAGTTTGGTTTCTAATTTTACTGGGACTAATTACTTATCTAATGGTGCAGCGTAGTGTGGCTCGCCTCACCCGGACACCTGTCTGGTTATTATGGTTAGTATTAATGACTCCAGCAATGTTATGGACGGGATGGACGGTAATGTATGGAGACAAACAACCACTACCGCGATCGCTAATGATCTGGCCATTAGTAATTTGTCCTATTTTATACTGGGTGCTATTTCAGTCGGGACGCCAACCGCAAAAAGACAAACCAACTGAAGCTCAAGCAGCACAAACTGAATCCCCTACACCCCCAACAGAACCAAATTCCGTGCGCCCGATTCAGCCCAACGAAGAACAAATACTGCGAGATTGTTTTCCTTGGTCTGTATATTACATTCAAAATATAGAATATAGACCTCAAGCTGTAATTTGCCGAGGTCAGTTAAGAAGCAAACCAAACGAAGCGTACCAAAAGATTAAAGAAAATATAGAAACAAAATTTGCGGGTCGATTTTTGGTGTTCTTTCAAGAAGGTGTCAATGGGAAACCCTTCTTTGTGCTAATTCCTAATACTCAAGCTACCCAAGGTAATGTACCGAGAAAAGAAGAACAATTAAAACAATTTGCTTGGGCATTTTTGTTATTATTAGCAACCTTGGTAACAACTACCAAAGTAGGAGTTGGAATTGCTGGTATTGAATTGACAATCCGCCGATTTCAATCTAATCCAAGTCTGATTTTGCAAGGATTACCCTACGCCCTAGCTTTAATGTTAATTTTGGGTATCCACGAACTTGGTCACTATTTAATGGCGACCGGACGCTATAAAATTCGCTCAACTCCACCTTACTTTATTCCCATGCCATTTTTCTTGGGAACTTTTGGTGCATTTATTAGGATGCGTAGTCCCGTACCTAATCGTAAAGCTTTATTTGATGTCAGTATTGCTGGACCTTTGGCAGGTTTTGTGGTGACATTACCCTTATTATTTTGGGGATTAGCTCACTCTACGATTGTAAGTTTGCCAGACGAAAAAACAGGACTATTAAATCCGGATGCGCTTAATCCTAAATATTCTATTTTATTAGCACTACTGTCAAAACTGGCTTTGGGTAGTCAATTAACACCACAATCTGCGATTGATTTACATCCAGTAGCGGTAGCTGCTTGTTTGGGATTAATAGTGACTGCGTTAAATTTAATGCCAGTGGGACAATTGGATGGAGGACATATTGTCCATGCAATGTTTGGACAAAGAAATGCTATTGTAATTGGTCAAGTTGCTCGTCTGTTGTTGTTGTTGTTGTCTTTAGTTCAGCCAGGATTTTTCTTGTGGGCGTTAATTTTGTTGTTCATACCGTTAATGGATGAACCTGCTTTGAATGACGTCACTGACCTGGATAATCAACGTGATGTTTGGGGATTGTTCGCGATGGCTTTGTTAGTGATGATTATCCTACCATTACCACAGGCGATCGCTAGTTGGTTACAGATTTAAAATTCATTTTTTGTAATTCAACTCATTTCAATCATGAATGTTGAGTTTAAAGCCCCTAAATTTCTTTATGAAAAAAGTAAAAGTTTTTTTTTAGAGACGCACAGCGCGGTAAAAAATGCGTCCTTATTCAATCCCCTCAATTTATTTATGGGGATTTACTTTTTACTTTTTAATCCTTCTTAGTTGAGGTAGTTCGTACACTCCTAGTAAAGCTGCTGCAATTATGAAAGGTAAAAAGTAGTAAACTCCCCTATAGGCTAGTAATGACCCCAAAATTGCCACCGCAGAAACTTGAGGAACTTGAGAGGAAAGAATCAGCAAAACTACAGTTTCAAATACTCCTAATCCTCCAGGGACACTGCTGACAACACCAGCAAACATCGCCAGTAAATAGATTCCCAAAAAATCAAGATAAGATAAGGATATATTTGCAGGCAATAGAACATAAAGTACAGCTGCTGCAAACATCCAGTCACAGCTAGAAACAGCTATTTGAGCAAGGGATATCTTAAAGCTAGGAAATTTAAACTCGTGAGAGCGAATTATTAACGGTTGTTTAATAATAAGACTTCCTAATAAATAAGTAATAATTAGTAGCAGAAAAATCACACCAATAGATCGCACAGAGGTCAAAGGTAGATGTAATTGAGGGGGAATGGTTAAAGGATTAAGAAGGAACATGAACCCAGCTAAAGTAAACATTCCCAACCAGAAAGTAAAATTGACAAAAGCAATGATTTGAGCGATCGCCAACGATGATATTCCCCAAGTCGAGTAAAAACGATAACGGATCGCACTACCAGTTAGTAAGGCAAAGCCTATCGTATTACTGAATACAGAACTTATAAAGTTAGTAAATACAATCTTTTTCCAACTTAGGGAAAAACCAATATATCGAAACCCCAAAATGTCGTAAAACGCGATCGCAGAATATCCAAGGCTCGTCAACCCAATGCTCGCAATTAAGAGATTTTTAGGAATTGCTGCTAAATTATTCAACACATCACGGTAATTGTACTCGTGCAGTTCTTTATTAATAGCCCATAAAGAAAACACAAGCAGCAACAAGCCAAGTAGAGAACTGAGGTTGAGTTTAGGTTTTTTGGACATAAATTAAGGACAGTGAGGAGGGAGATAGGGAAACTAGTGCTTCTATCTTCTGCCTTTTACCTTACAACCAGTCGCAAATTTTCCATTGCATTGACATGCTATTGACACATCATTTGCGTAAGCTTTGAATTGCAAGAAATATTTACCAAAAAAGCAAGTGGTTAGGTTAGTAGTCTGATGACTATGATTCAAGATGCCTTAGACGGTTCAACAATTCATCTACGACAAAGGGTAAATTTGCAAGTCTGCCATAGTCTGGGTGTAACTCCTGCTGTAGTATTTCTCCACGGAGGTACAGGAAACCGCTTCAACTTTCGATCTCAATATGAGTTTGTCCAAAATCAAGGTTGGCAAGTTCTGGCTTACGACTTAGCAGGACACGGCCAATCTAGTTCTTACAAGTGCTACTCTATAGGACGTCATTGTCGTGACTTATGGCGATTATTGCAGTATTTTGGCATTGATTCGCCGATACTGTGTTGCCACAGCTATGGAGTTCCCATTGGTTTAGAGTTTACCCAGCACCATCCGGTTAGTGGTTTGATAGCGATCGCTGGTGGTACTCATAACTTAGCACCTTGGTGGGAAATTCCCTTAATGAAGTTGATGGCTTTTGGGGGAAGGTATCTTTACTATCTGCCTGGTGTGCAGCAAATAAGCAATTTTTTCTCTACCTCTTACCGCGATCGCGTTATGGAAGTGTTTTTTGCGGAAAATCCAGTTCCCAAAGATTTTGCTTCCTACAAAGCCTTAGAAATCTTTTGGGATTATAACTTTTTTGCCCGTCACCCCTGGCCAAAAAATCTACATATCCCTGTTTTGGTGATTACCGCAGGCAAAGACCCAATGTTTACACGCCAAATGGGAGATGATTTAGCAAGACACTTTGTTAATAGTACTCATCTACATTTTGCGAATGCGGGACATTTAGTGATAGCAGAACAGGCAGATTTGGTAAATAGTGCGATCGCTCAGTGGATGATTTCAATTCCTAATAATCGTGAATAAATATTCCTTGCTTAAAAAGTAAAAAGTAATTTATGAAATACTTATCTTCTGGTGGATGGGGTGCAATCAATGTCGGATTACATAATGTGAAGAATTTTTCAATTTTATTTAGTCATAGCGGTTATTTTAAAGATAAAAGCGGTCAAAAAAATAGCCCAATTATCTATATCAAAAATATTCCTCCTCAAGCACAAAAAAAATTGCGAATCTATCTAGATACTGGAAAATCAGATATAGAAGAGATGGAACAAGCTAAACAATTTACTAAAGTCTTAAGCCAACTGAAAATTTATCATATTTTTCGTGAGTTCCCTGGTAGCCACACGTGGAACTATTGGCACGAACATTTGGCAGATTCGTTGACTTTTGTAGGAGAACAATTTCGCATAGAACAAACAGCACATGCTGCTGATAATTTAACTCTAAAAAAATGAAATTATCCAAGATTGTTATCGGTATAATCAGCGCGATCGCAATTCTTGCTATAGGTGGCTACTGGTATGTATTCATTTTGGGTGCGCCACAGCTAGACCCACCCCAACAACAAACCAATACTGAGCTAAAGTTTCAACTAGAGACATTCAACAGCCAAGCAATGGGTAAAGTTCGTCAATACGGAATTATTTTACCTCCAGGCTATGAAAAAAATCCTCGCCAACGCTATCCAGTCATCTTTCTATTACACGGCGGTCATGATGATGCCCGTGCTTATGTTGACAAATACGCCATTTTGGGCATATTGCATGAACTTTATCAAAGTGGTAAATTGCCACCAGCAATTGTAATTACACCTGATGGTAACGATAATCGTGGTTCTAGTCCTTTGTACGACCCTGATTATTATGATGGACTGAATGGGAAAATCGGAACTTTGATAGGTTCCGAATTAGTCCAACTTGTGAAATCGCGCTACCGGACTTTGGAGAAACCGCAGTTTTGGGCGATGGGCGGTATATCTTCTGGGGGATGGGGGGCTTTTAATATTGGATTACTATACTTACAAAACTTTAATATTTTGTTTAGCCACAGTGGTTATTTTATTGATAGCAGTGGTTCACAAAATAGTCCCCAACAAATTGTGCAACACTTATCTGTCGAAGATAGAAAGCGACTGCGTGTATATTTAGATGCTGGGAAAAATGATACGGATTTCCTCGCTTCTACTCAAACATTCCACCAAACCTTAAATAATTTGGGTATAAAGAATGTATTTTATGCGTTTCCCGGAGGACATGGTTTATCTGGGCCAAATGTGGGTTGGAATTATTTTCATAAGCATCTCAAAGATTCGCTGACATACGTAGGACAACAGTTTCAGAAAGAGATGAGGGAGATAGGGAGTTAGTAATAAACTAAACAACCAATAAATAAAAAATTTACGAATGACCAATGACCAATAACTTAAAAACTCGAATTGGACTATGGAGTGCAGCACTTCTTACGAGTTTGGTTGCAGTGGTGAATTTACTGTCAGCAGTGACACCCAATCTCTACGGTCGGAATTTTTTATTGAAAGAATTTTTACCTTTTGAAATTCGTGCTGGTGGTCATATATTTGCAGCTTTGACTGGATTTGTTTTATTAACACTTGCTACTAATTTGTTGCGTCGTAAACGTGTTGCTTGGTTACTGACCATTGGCTTGTTGGTTATTTCTATAGTCAGCCATTTAATCAAGGGTCTGGACTACGAAGAAAGTCTGCTGTCTGGCTTACTGCTGGTGCAATTAATGATGATGCGTCATGTTTTTACAGCCCAGTCAGACCGTCCTTCAATTGCGAAAGGAGTGTGGGTATTAATTGGTGCTTTGCTGTTTACTTTGGCATATGGAACTATTGGATTTTATTTATTAGACAACAAATTTTCAGTGAATTTTAGTTTGAGAGATGCTATATTTCAAACTCTAGCAATGTTCTTCACAGAAGATAATGCTGGACTGCAACCAAGGACTAGGTTTGGTCAATTCTTTGCCAATTCTATATATATTATTGCAGCCAGTACATTTATGTATGCATTGGTCATGCTATTGCGTCCAGTATTTTTACGCAATGTAATTACCCTCACTGAACGACAACGGGCAAAAGAAATCGTCGAAAATCACGGAAATTCCTCTTTAGCAGCATTTGCTTTATTAAGTGATAAAAGTTACTTTTTTAGTCCCACTAATCAGAGTGTAATTGCTTATGTTGCCAAAGGCAGGGGCGCGATCGCTTTAGGAGATCCCATCGGGCCTATTCCAGACCGCAAAGAGGTTATTGTTGCTTTTCAGCAATTTTGTCAACGCAACGATTGGTATCCTGCTTTTTATCAAACTTTACCTGATGACATTGACCTCTATAAATCTTTGGGATTTCAGGTTTTAAAAATTGGAGAAGAAGCGATTGTTGACCTCAAAACCTTTACCTTGCAAGGAAAACCAGGCAAAAATCTGCGTACCGCACTAAATCGCATGACTAAGCTAGGGTACGAGATCAAATTCTATCAACCACCGATTGCTGATCACTTATTGCGCCAGTTAAAAACCGTCAGTGACGAGTGGCTGCAAATGGTGCAAGGTTCAGAAAAGCGTTTTTCTTTGGGTTGGTTTGACGAAGCTTATCTCAAGGAATCTGAAATTTCTGTCGTACAGTCTTCTCATGGTGAAATAATTGCTTTTGCTAACATTGTCTCAGAGTATCAACTCAACGAAATCACGAACGACTTGATGCGACACCGCAAGTCAATAGAAAACGGTACGATGGACTTCTTATTTATCTCTATGTTTCAACACTACAAGGAACAAGGCTACGATAGTTTTAATATGGGTCTGTCTGCTTTGGCTGGAGTTGGTGAAACCCACGAGTCACGACGTTTGGAGAAGGCATTACACTATCTTTATCAGCATCTTGAGCGATTCTATAATTTTCAAGGTTTGCACGCTTATAAAGATAAGTTTCACCCAATTTGGCAACCCCGTTATCTTGTTTATCCTAGTTTGACAGCTTTACCTGATGTAATTGTGGCATTAATTCGAGCCGATTCAGGCGATCGCCTCCTCGATTATTTTAAACCTGGATCGTAATCTCGTGAAGCAGTTACAAAAAGCGATCGCCTCAATTACATCTCAAATTGAATAACGCAAAGACACTTGAAAAAAGTTGTATTTTAATGCGTCTTTGCGGTTCGATATTGCTTTGACTAAGTTGATACTGAATTAGCTGCTTCAGATTCTTTCGCTGGTCCAGCACCACCCATGCGAATTTCAGAAGTGAACGAAGCCATACTAAAGCCACCGAAGCGCTTCAGGACACCAACTCGCATCCGTAAATTGGGGCTAGCAAACCAGAGGCGCTCTTCAGACCACATTGTTTCGTATTCTGTAATTAAGGTCAACGCCTCATCATCACCCATCTTGTAACTGCCAGCAACAGGCATTTTCTCAGCATAGCCCATTTCTCGCAATAACTTGCCTTCATTTGGGTTATCTGCATTCGGCACTGGTACTAATACCGTCGAACCTTTGTGATCTTCTTCATCCCATTCCATTGTGCCTTTCCAAGTGACTCTCGCACCACAGGAAGCATGTTTGGGGTTAATTTCATATTGTTCGCATAGTTTGATCACCTCCGGGTGATCTACTGCCAGCATTTCTATAATAATATCTGATTTGCCAGACTCTGATTGCTTAAAAGCTAAGTGGTGACTAGTACGATGGGAAAACCATTTACCAGCACTTAACTCAAAAAATTCTTTAATATTCATGAATCAAATTACCTTGCGTCAAAATCTTGATGATCCCACTTATTACAAGGTAGCAGGAAGGGGGAGATAGGGGACAAGGGAGACAAGGAGGACAAGGGAGACAAGGGAGAATGTAAATGAAATCTCTCCCTTGTATTGACATATTTGCGTATTTGTGATTTATCTATTTGTGTCCTCACGCTTGATAGCCTGCTTCCTCTAATCTCTTGAGAGATATTTTTGCAGCTTCAGCGACGTTTTTGTGACTGTCTTTTTCTAGATATTTTAATGCGGAAACACTTTTAGTAGTAGGAAGCTGGCCGAGAGTTTCGGCTAAACGTTGTCGTACCAACCAGTCATCTGATTGAGCAAAACGTAAAACTCGATCTACTGCGTCGATATCTTTTATTTCTCCCAGTGCTGCGATCGCGGCTTGTTGTAGTACGATTTCTTCTCCGTCTAGGGCTTGGTAAAGGAGTTCACGGGCGCGGGAGTCTTTGAGATTACCCAGTGAAACGGCTGCACTAAAACGGACTAACCAGTCAGTATCTTCGTAAAATGCCCTTGACAGAGGCTCAAAGGCCCTGCCATCACCCAAGTATCCCAGCGCACCAGCAGCACCAGCACGGATGCTATAGTCTGGATCAGTTTCCAGAATTTTTACCAAAAGAGAGTAGCACTCGGAAGTTGGTTTAATCCCCAAGGCAAATATTGCCATTGATCGTAATTGCAGAGACTCATCGTCCAACACTTTTTTAATTAAAGGTACAGCGTCCTCTGCTGGTACGTCTTTCAACGAAGCAAGGGCTACCATGCGATCGCGTAGATTCGGACTGTCTAACTGAGTGGAAATTTCCTCTAAGCTTGGAACTGCCATTTGGTTTAATTAATTGGCTTTTTCTACTTCATACATATTAAGTATTATTACGTTTTTTTACACAAATTCACCATCTTTAGGTGGATTGTTGGTTGTTGACTCCCCACACTTCCCACACTCCCCAGGGTGGTTTCATACAAGCAGAGAAAAATTAAAATCTTTTTTTAAAGCCTCTCCCCTTATTAAGGGGAGAGGTTTGGAGAGGGGTAAAAATCTATGCTTCAAAACGAGAAATACAGACTTCCATATTTTTCTTTTTTCGTATGAAACCACCCTGCCCACACTCCCCACACTCGCCCAATCCCCGATCCCCTATGTCCGTGATCTCTTCCTTCTTTCCTCAAGTTGGAGTAAGATTTCAGCATGCATTTCGCGAGTAATGGGGTAAAAGTACGCCAAAATTAAGCCACAAATCAAAGCTACAGCTGGTAAGGGGCCAATTGAAACGCGAATCACTTCTAATACTGTATCTGGTTGGATTGGCACAGGAATTTGTGGTGTGGGTTTAATATATCCAGCTGCGCCTAGTCTTTGCAAAACTAAGTTCACAGCTAACCCTAAACAAATTTTTTGCAAAAAAACTATGAAACTATAAAAAATACCTTCCCGACGTTGTCCTGTTTGTAATTCATCTAGTTCGATCACGTCTGGTAGCATTGACCAGGGAACTAAATAAGCTGTGGATACTCCAAAGCCGGCTAAAACTGCTAAACAATACATCAAGACGATTTGATCTGGCTTGACGAAAAACAGTCCAGCCTGAGCAATAATCCATATAGTCATGCCCATGTAGTATACAGCTTTTTTGCCGACACGCTGACTAATCGCACTCCAGACAAACAGCATACTCATTGCAGTTCCTTGCACTGCCAGCAATACTAAGCTAATGTGCCATTGGGGAAGACGCATCCAACTAATAACGAAATAAGGAATAATCCCAGCTGTTAGTTGGACTGCTAACCACGAACAAAGATATATGCCGATTACAAATAAAAAAGGGCGATTAGTAAAAGCTATTTTGAGTTGTTGCAAAAAAGGGATAGAAGCTGTTTGTTCTGTCTGTGGGTGTAAATTTGCCACAGATTGAGCGCGTTTTTTCGTTCCCCAGACACACCAATATATGGGAAAAACAGAAATAATCGCACAGATTAATCCTATTAATAAAAATTGTAAACTGCGATTATTAGGAATGATGAGAGAAATTATTAATCCAATAATTAAAGCCAGAATGCTCCCACCAATTGAAAAAGTAAAACGAAAGCTGTTGAGGCTGGTACGTTCATCGTAGTCTTGGGTTAGTTCTGCGGTGAGAGCTGTATATGGTAAATTAACAACAGTATAGAAGGCATTAAACAAAATTGAAATCGCAGTGTAATACCAAAATAAACCCCACTGATTTGCATTTTCGTTGTTACTAAAGTGAGGTACAATCCACTGCAAAAAAAAGAAAATTCCAAAGGGAATTGCTCCCCAAATCATCCAAGGATAGCGTCTCCCCTGACTGCTTTGAGTGCGATCGCTCAATACCCCCACCATTGGATCGTTGACTGCATCCCAGACTTTACCGACTAGTTGAGTCTGTCCTGCTAGTTGAGGATTCAAGCCAGCTACATCTGTCAGGAAGGGTGACAAATAAGAAATCCCAATCATGGCAGTAATCGCTGTACCCAAATCTCCAGCACCAAAGGCCAGCTTAGTACTAAGGTCTAGTTTTTCATTTTCAGCGCTTTGCTGGAAATCACCATCAGGGGCAGAATCGCTCATATTACACTACGCTCATATTAAGATAGAAAGTTTGGTTTGCCATTTATTAATAGCTACAAATAACCTTCCCAACTATGCCAGACCTTTACATTTCTTGGTCAGATTATCATCGTAAAATTGAACAACTAGCTGCCCAAATCTATCAATCCGGTTGGGAGTTCAATCAGATTATTTGTCTTGCTAGAGGAGGACTACGGGTGGGAGACATTCTCTCCCGTATATATAAACAGCCATTGGCAATTTTAGCAACATCATCTTACAGTGGCTCAGGCAAGCAAGAAAGAGGATGTTTAAGCTTTTCTCGCCATTTGACAATGACTACAGAAAAGTTAGGTTCGCGTATTCTTTTAGTAGATGATTTGGTAGATTCTGGAGTGACTCTCAAGGAAACTACATCTTGGTTAAAGAAGTATTCTGATGCTCCGATAGAAGAAATTCGCTCTGCGGTAATTTGGTATAAAGCTTGTTCAGTAATCAAACCTGATTACTACGTTGATTATCTCTGTGATAATCCTTGGATTCATCAACCGTTTGAGCATTATGAGTTTATGAACCCGGCAGAATTTTTGGAAGTAGTTAGCAGCAACAGCAACTAGGCATTTATTAGATAATTACTGAGTATCTAATAGGCGTTTACTTAACTGTCTTAACTGTCCTTGCATTTCAACTAAGAATGTAATAGCGTGTTGGAGTTGGAATAAATTTCAAGTAATGATCGTGAGGGCGTGTATCAATTAGATGAAGTAGAGTAAGTGCCACCAATAGTTTGTAATCAGCCACGAAGTGAATGCTTTAGACTGCTTTGTTCGTTGTGAGTAGATTTTATCGAGCAGAGGAGAAGTGAACCATGATAAGCACGCTAGCCCATAACGTGGAAAAGCAATTAAACTTTTGCGGTTCGCACATAGATGCGAAATACGTTGAAAATGTCAGAGATTATGAAATCAACAAAGCAACCATTGTAGTCAACCCACATATGTGGGATGTTTCCGTTGGCAAGCCCGTGAGAAATATTATTCCTGCTTTCTCCTCAACTATCCTCAAAGATATAACTATTGAGAAGGCTGAAGTACTGATATTGATCGAGGTCAAAGACTTCACCAACATCGGGAACATTATTTTGGAAGAGGGTTGGTTTCTATTAGGCAATACTATTGAAGATACTCCCAGTGGTGGCGACACCAGTGAACTCCCGTATCCTAAGAATACTCCTCTATGGAAATCACCACAAGATGAGGCGGGAATTGTAGAGATTGATCCGTATTACATGACAAGGCAAGCAAATACACCAAGTGAAAAGCAAAGCTTTGTCGTTAAACTCAACTTATGGTTTGCACCTTCATACACCAATTGTTTCATACACAACAAGCATGACTTTATCGAAATCCATACACAGATATTCGGTACTGGTAGAATGCAGAAGTTTAAAACTCAAGATTATGGCACTCTCTACGAAGACATGTTAATGAGTCCTGGCTTCACAACTTGTGTTCCATTTTGTCAGGTAGAAGAAAACAGCAAATACATTTATCCGTGGCATCAATATTACGCAGATACAGATTGCATTTGGATAGCAATAGAGTATCACCCGTTAGCGAAAGCTTAAATTAAGCAACTTTTATATAGAGATAGAGGAAGTCGCAAACTTAATATAAGTCGGTGAGAATACAGCAGATTTCAACAAGCATGAGGCACAGAAAGACCCCACCCACGCTACGCGTACCCTCCTCGCTTGCGCTTAGGGTTGGGGAACTCGGGGCCTCCTTTGGGGATTAGGGGCAGCAGGGTGGTTTCATACGAAAAAAGAAAAATATGGAAGTCTGTATTTCTCGTTTTGAAGCATAGATTTTTACCCCTCTCCAAACCTCTCCCCTTATTAAGGGGAGAGGCTTTAAAAGAAGATTTTAATTTTTCTCTGCTTGTATGAAACCACCCTGCTTTGGGGATTAGGGGCAGGCAGGGTGTACTCCATTTAAATGCAAAGCGCTGTAAATAAAATACAATTTACCAAACGTAAACATCATTCACACCTTTACAAGTTACAAATGATGACTATCGCCGATAGTTTTAGCCTCTGGACTTACTGAGAATTTGACATTGCGATCACCAATATAAATGACATTTTTGTCTCTAGCTTCAACAGATTACATTGCATAATCTTGGGAGCTTGGACGTAGAAATTAAAGTAGCTTTAATTCAGTTCAGTTTTGCGTACAGTTTTATTCTCATATCACGAGAGGTTTATTAATGTCAGGACCAACTTTATCCAATGTCTACAAGTTCGTCAAAGTCGAAGAATATTTCAAAGACATCAAAAGCTGGCAAACCCTTAAGAAAGTCTCTTCTTATCAATATATAGACACAGAACAAACGCTAGTACTTGAGTTCCAAAACAGCCATGGTAATACCTGTGCTATGCTACTTCAATTTGTCCAAAATGATACCTTCCGGATTCGTTTCAACCCCAAAAAAACCAGGGAAGATTACAGCGATCAAAATACTCGTGCGGTAGTCCAAAATACCTTCGCTCAGTTAAAAGACGCAGCCCAGCAGGGAGATGAAAAATTCTACATAGTCTATGAAGACAAAAGTGGTCATGGCTGCATACTAACTACGAAAAAGCAGCAGAATGACGAAGCTGTCATGCAAGTAATTCTCACCACAGATCCGTTTAAGATCGAAGTGATCAATTGCGAACCTGACGGCAGCAACTTTAAAGTTTGGGAGACATCACTACCTGGCATTTTATATACTCCGAACGGAAATGACGATTATGCCATTATTCAGGGTGTGAAAAAACCTGCACCAGCCAAGTATATTGGCTTTGGTGAACAAGGTGGTAAGTCACTCTGCCGTAATAGTGGGCAACTAAACTATTTCAATTTCGATAATATGCGGTACCGTCAGGTCTATAACTACGGCCCCTTAGACGGACGGGAACCGCTTTACCATTCGGAACCGTTCTTTATTGAATTTAACGGCGTTCCTGAAAAAGATTGCGTCACTGGCATATACGTTGACAATCGTGGTCAAGTCCTGATGGATATTGGCTAAGCTGTTATGCATTTAAATTGTGATGACAGCGTCGCCTTTATTTTTGAG
>NZ_JCACKS010000016.1:0-20243 GCF_059505505.1 Pelatocladus sp.
TCTCATGATGTAATCTCTTTGTACTTCAATTTGAAGTGCGGAATGTGGGTTTTAAAATGGGGATCGGGGATTGGGGAACTCGATACCTCCTGGAAGGGATAAGGGGCGAAGGGGTAAAACCAATCCAAAATCGTTCGACTGAGCGCTTACGACGAAGTCTAAAATCTAAAATCTAAAATCTAAAATCTAAAATCTAAAATCCAAAATCGAATGACCACTCCACTAACTTGTCGTAATTATATTGATGGTCAATGGTTAACCGCTACTGCGGGAGCGACTTTAGAAAGCCGCAATCCTGCTAATAAGCGTGAAGTCATTGCTATTTTTGAGCGTTCTGCTGCAACTGATGTGGAAGCAGCAGTAGTTGCAGCACGCCAAGCTTACCAAAGTTGGCGATTAGTCCCCGCC
Source organism: Pelatocladus sp. (assembly GCF_059505505.1). NCBI lineage: Bacteria > Bacillati > Cyanobacteriota > Cyanophyceae > Nostocales > Hapalosiphonaceae > Pelatocladus > Pelatocladus sp. The sequence goes on from NZ_JCACKS010000016.1 coordinate 409, forward strand.
CCAGCTAGAGCAGAATATATTTTTAAAGTTGGGGAAGTTTTAAGCAAATACAAAGAAGAACTGGCACAATTAATCTGCCGGGAAATGGGTAAACCCTTAGCAGAAGCGCGGGGAGATGTACAAGAAGGTATTGACTGCGCTTTTTATAGTGCAGCCGAAGGGCGACGCTTGTTTGGGCAAACCACACCATCAGAAATGCCCAACAAATTCGCGATGACGGTACGGATGCCTATTGGAGTCTGCGCCCTGATTACCCCCTGGAATTTTCCGGTTGCTATTCCTTGCTGGAAAGCAATGCCAGCTTTAGTATGTGGTAATACTGTTATCCTCAAGCCAGCAGAAGATACCCCCGCTTGTGCTACAAAATTAGTAGAAGTTTTTGCCGAAGCAGGTTTACCACCAGGAGTAATTAACCTAGTACATGGTGTGGGCGAAGAAGTTGGCAAAGCCCTAGTTTCCCATCCCGGTATAGACTTGGTATCTTTCACAGGTTCTTCCGAAACAGGTGCAGAAGTTGGTTCTATCTGTGGACGCACTCACAAACGTGTGTGTTTGGAAATGGGTGGTAAAAATGCTCAAATAGTTATGGAAGATGCTGATTTGGAACTGGCCTTGGATGGCGCACTTTGGGGAGCATTTGGTACAGCTGGTCAACGCTGCACCGCTACCAGTCGTTTGATCCTGCATCGGGATATCAAAGATAAATTTACTACTATGCTTAAAGAGCGTACTAGTAAATTACGCCTTGGTGCTGGTAATGATCCGAATACAGAAATCGGGCCGATTATCAACGAAAAACAATTACAACGAGTTAGCAAATATTTAGATATTGCTCATACAGAGGGAGCAAAAGTATTAATTGGTGGAGAAATTGCCACACAGGGAGAATTAAAACACGGTTACTTCTTTCTACCAACTATTCTTGATCAAGTGACGCCACAAATGCGAGTTGCCCAAGAAGAAATATTTGGGCCAGTGGTAGCATTAATAGAAGTGAATAGTTTTGAGGAAGCGATCGCCATCCTCAACAACACTAAATACGGTCTTTCTTCCTCAATTTACACCCGTGACATCAACCGCGCTTTTACAGCCATGCGCGATATCGAAGCGGGAATAACTTATATTAATGGCCCTACTATTGGTGCAGAGGTACATTTGCCTTTTGGTGGCGTCAAACAAACAGGTAACGGACACCGAGAAGCCGGAACTACCGCCTTAGATGTTTTCACAGAGTGGAAGACAGTGTATGTAGATTTTTCTGGTAGCTTGCAACGAGCGCAGATTGACAATCGGGATTGACTTTTTACTTTTTACTTTTTACTTGTTTTGACGACACATTTGAGAATATAAGACGCGATAAATCGCGTCTCTACATTAGTTTTCAAAGAGGTCTATTGTATATATTAAAGTATCAAACTTTCAGTTTTGCTAAACCCAAGTAGCGGATACCTATTGGTGAGATTTCAAAACGACAAGGTAGAACTTCTAAACCTAAAGATATTGCTTGGCGTAATAATTTTCCATATACAGGATCGGCACTATCACCAGGGGCAAATTCTTCGCAATCTCCCCGATTAATAAAGTAAAGCATGACTGCCCGACTTTGGGGAAGAAGTGCCATTAATTCTCGCAAGTGTTTTTGTCCTCGTGTTGTTTCTGTGTCAGGAAATAGGGCTAATTTGCCTTGCGTCCAAGTGGTGTTTTTCACTTCTAAATAAATCGGACGATTATGATCAGTTAATAGTAATGCACTGTTTTCTCGTGATGCTGTTTGAGATAAAATTGGGTCATTATCTATTTCAATTGACAGTGATTTTGATTGTTGCTCTACTGTTGCAGTTGCTGAGATAAAAAAATCAACTCGACTTTTTTTATCTTGTCCGTAGACAACTTCACCACGAATTTGATGATACTTACCTAATTCGGGGAAAAGATTTTTTTCTAATGCTAATTTAATGATGCGATTTGGCAAAACTGTATTGACGCCTACCCATGTTGGTTCATTGTCATGTAATTGAATTAATTCCCAAGTGTAAGCTAATTTGCGGTTAGGATTATCACTTTTAGAAAGCTGCACTGCATTACCAGGGATGCAAACTCCTGTCATTGGCCCTGTATTAGGACAATGTGCTGTAACTACCTCCCCCGAAGCAAGTTCGACATCAGCAAAAAAGCGTTTATAGCGTCTGAGTAAGACACCAGGATATAAAGTTGGGTAATAGTAAAGGTAGTTGGTAGTCATTAAGTTAGTGGTTAGATCAACTACAATAATTACAAATAATTATTAGTTAAGTTTGCTTAGTTATATTTATGCGCGATCGCATTGTATTTAAAACTATATCTGTAAGTCTGCCTTTTGGCATTGGTTCAATGTCTGGGAAAGAAAAATACCTGGCGAGAATTGATCGAGGAGTGATCAGTGGAACAGTTTGATGTTTTTCTGGCTCACAATAGCAAAGACAAACCTCAAGTTAGAGCGATCGCTCAAGAATTAACTCGCTACAATCTTAAGCCGTGGTTTGATGAAGAGCAAATTTTTCCGGGAGACAATATTCACCAAGTGCGCTCCTTATGAATCAGACAATTTTCACCACAAACCTGAAAGCGATCGCAATGAGAACCTGAGCCAAGGAAGTAACATAAATAAAGATGAGAAATTATGAAGCGAACACGCCATGATTACTAAAGAAGAAATTACTATCAAAGTTCCCTCTGAGGTCGCAGAAGCATACCGTAATGCCACTGAAGGAGAACGTGAACAATTGCAACTCAAGATTGCGGCAAATTATGCAGTCTCAACTTATTACTGATATACAAGAGGCGATCGCCCGCCTGAGAAACACAATGGATAAAGCTAGCCTTGAAGCACAAGAGCGAGGACTAACACCTGAAATATTAGAATCGATTTTGAAGAATGACGAATAAACAACGGTTTGTTTTTGATACTAACGTGCTGATTAGTGCATTTTTATTTAGTCAAAATAAGCCACGTCAGGCAATTCTCAATTTAAATAAAATTAGATTTACTAATAACAAATGACAAATGACAAATATGAATGATGATTATTACAATCAAGGATTAGCAAAAGCGAAACAAAAAGATTATGCTGGGGCGATCGCAGAATTTACTCGTGCTATTGAAGTAGACCCTTACTTTGCTAATGCTTTATATCAACGGGGTTTAGCTTATTATGACTCTGGCGAAATTCTTCTAGCTGTTTCTGATTATACGGCTGCTCTAAAATTAAATCCTGAAAGTGTTGAGGCTTATTATTATCGCGCTTTGGCTAGGTTGGCGCTGAAAAATTTACCAGGGGCGATCGCAGATGCAGATCAAGCGATTCGCTTTGATCGCAGTTATGCTAAGGCTTATCATTTACGAGGAGTAGTGTACCGGAAACTGGGACGAATTCAAGATGCGATCACCAATTTTAAGTTAGCCGCAGATTTATATTTACAACAAAAGGATAAAGAAAATTGTCGTCTGTGTTTAGAAAAAATTAAACAACTGCAACCAAAACCAACTCCTGCTGTTGTTCACCAATCAACTACCGCAATTACACGAATCATATCACCGCAGGAATATTTTACCCAATTGTTAGAAAAGGCTGAAAAAGGAGATACTCGTCAAGCCTTGGAAGATTTAAACTGGGCTTTACAAGTTGATCCGCAAGACGCCCAAGCTTATTGTTGTCGGGGAGTGGTGCTTTATAAACAGGGAAGCTATCGTGAGGCGATCGCAGATTTTAATCAAGCGCTACAACTTAATTTTGAAGATGCGATAGTTTATCGTAACCGGGGAAGGGCGCGTTCTCAGTTAGGAGATCATCAAGGAGCGATCGCTGATTTTAACCAAGCACTGCAACTAGAACCAGAGGATGCACTGCTTTATATTGCCAGAGGTAATGTATATCGGGCAATGGGTAATTATCTGGGTGCGGTAACTGACTATACTAAAGCTTTACAAATTAATCCTGATGATGCTCAAGCTTACTACAATCGGGGTCTTGCCTATGCTCACATGGAAGAAATGCAACGCGCCATAGCAGATTATCAGCAAGCAGCCAGTATATTTTGTGAAAAAGAAGACTGGAAAAATTACGAACAAGTCCTTGAAAATCTCAAAAAAATCCACTTTCCAAGCGTTGAATTAAAACAAGGTAAGTATAACCTGCTACGACAACGTTTGTTGAGACTGGTCGGGGGATATTGGGAAATCGCCCAACGGTTAATTGATCAAACCAAAAGATACTATCCTGGGATGTCAGAAGAATGGTATATAGAAAAAGTGATTGATGATTTGGAACGCGATCGCGGCAGGTAAAAAGCAATAAGATTCAGTTTCCCATTCCCTGTTCAATTAGATTAATCAACTCCACAAGTTTTCCACTTTTTAGAGATATCTTTAAGCTAGAAGCAGTTCAGCTACTGAATTCGCCTTCAATAAATTAACCTCAACATCTTTATTTAGAAGGTGTTGCACATTTGAATGATTTGGAAATAAGAATACTGGATTAAATCATTGAGTGACTGTGCAATACCTATTTCTTTTTCTGAAGTGAGCAATTAAGTAGCCCTGACTGAACTGCATACACCAACAACGCATGAAAAAACTTCTTAACCTGTTAAGAGTCCTCACGAGTAAGTTCATAAATCAAACCGGATTCCTATATATTCAATTACTTTCCACACAAATTTTGATTTAAACAAGCTACAAGACAAAAAATATAGTTTCTCTATTTAGTTTTTCAGCACAACAGTTTTATTTACTTAATAGGCGTAATGCCTAAAATATAGCCCCACATTTGGAGGATATTTTCAATGTTTAGCTTTTTACGTTGGTCATCAGGCAGTGCCGCTTTACTATCTGTTAGTATGACAGTTGGTGCGATCGCTCCTATAGTGATTTCTGCTCCCATTGTTGCTCAAACAACCTCCCCATCTCCAAGTCCAGGTGCAGAAGCCAACTTTTCTGATGTTGCACCTGATTTTTGGGCAAAACCATTTATTCAAGCTTTAGCTCAGAGAAACATCATTGCAGGCTTTGAGAATGGAACCTTTAGGCCACAACAGCCTGTGCAACGTGCAGAATTTGCTGCCATGATTGCTAAGGCTTTTGATCAAAATCAAGTTCGACAGTTAACAGAATCTGGATTTACAGATGTTCCTGGTGACTACTGGGCAGCTTCTGAAATACAAGAAGCCTATAAAACAGGATTCATGGTAGGATATGGCAGCACATTATTTTTCCCAGAGCAATCTATTTCTAGAGCGCAAGCGATAACTGCTTTAGCAAATGGTTTGCGTCTATCTCCTGATGGTACGCCAGCAAATATTCTTAGAAGTTACTACAAAGATGCTGGATGGATACCTGCTTATGCGATCAATCCTATAACGGCTGCCACACAAGCAAATATTGTAGTCAACTATCCAGATCTACGAACTCTCAGTCCACTCCAAAATCTCACTCGTGCGGAAGCAGCAGCACTTTTGTATCAAGCTTTGGTCAAACAAGGAAAAATAGAACCACTTGCTAACAATGTTACAGCCGCTAATTATGTTGTGGGTCGTAATAATAATGTTAGCCAAAGTAGTTCCACGACTACTTCTACATCGAATAATGGTAATTCTACTAGTGCAACTACTTCAACAACTACATCCACATCAAATATTGGTGGTTCAAATAGCACAACCACTTCAACAACTTCCACAACAGAGCCTGGTGACATTTATGCTCTGTCTACATCGAACTTTACAACATTGAGTTCTGCATTGAAAACAGCAGGTTTAGCAGACACTCTCAAAGGTAAAGGCCCATATACTGTTTTCGCTCCGACTGATGAAGCGTTTGCTGCTTTACCTAAAGAGACTCTGAACAAATTGTTACAACCTCAGAATCGAGAAACGCTGACTAAGATTTTGAAATATCATGTGGTGTCTGGCGAACTCACTAGCAATCAACTCAAGCGTGGAGAACTGAAAACGCTTGAAGAAAGACCTGTCAATATCCAAATTAATCCTAGTAGTAATCAAATCGCGGTGAACGATGCGAGTGTTACCCAGCCGAACATCCAAGCAAGTAATGGTGTTATCCATGCGATTAATGAAGTTTTAATACCGCCTGACATCAACCTGAACCAATTACAGTAAAGCACTTGCCCTGAAATAAAGATACCAGCAGTCACCCAAGCGATCGCTCGCCGCACAACGAATAATTCTAAAACACGGCTGGTATCTTTTTTTGCTCTCCCCTAATATATTAAAAACAGCCTGAACGAAGTGAATAATCTCCGAGATACTTCACTACACTACGTTTCGCTCAGTATGACATCAGTCCAAGTTTTACCAGTTTGCAGTATAAAACCAGAGAGAGTATCTCAAATACGGTTCGGATAAGACAAATCGATTAACATTTAAATCCTGTACCAGACGCGATATATCGCGTCTGGTACAATCCCAAAACTATGACGAAAAATCGTTAACCGAACCGTATTGGGAGTATCCCAACTTTCTAAGTAGGTAGGTGTAATTAAAGATAAAATAAAACCTCACCCTGCCTCCGGCTTCCCTCTCCTTACTAAGGAGAGAGATTGAGGGTGAGGTTTTATATTTAATTTGACCCACTTACTTAAATAAGTGTTGCTAATAACTCATTAATGAATTATATAGCCTGACAAATATATATAAAAATCTCTATCTCTAGAGAGAGTATTTTGTAAAATTTTATCTTCAAATTTTCAGTCTACAGGTCGATTCGAGATTCCTAGATTACCGACTATAAAATTACTATGCACGCATTGAAAAACATCAATGTAAAATGCAATCAAGCAAAACTTATTGAGGCAGACAAATAAAAATAGATGCTAGCTACATAACGGCATTTATTACTTATTATTACTTTTGACTGCACAATATTCTCTTGATTTTATATTATTTTCTGAGTCGTGGAGGAATTAAAATGCAAAAAAGTATTTCTTTATTAGGTTCTATTTTGCGTCCCGTACGTTTTCTAGTTGTAGCCTTGACATGTGCTTTGCTGCTATTCTCTAATGCTTTTCCTGCTGCTGCAATTGAAAGCTATCAAAGCAACCCAACAGAAGCTACTGATCAACTACTTGACACTCAGCGTCAAACTGACAAGGTAGCTAAATCTGCTCCCCTGGGATTGAAAGAAACTCAAAAGCGTACCAGTGGCGGAGGACTCAACGAGGTTCAAGGTACTGCTGACGCTGAGAACATGAATCGTCCTGAAAATTCTCAAGATGCAGTTTCAGTAGAAGAAGAAGTCAGCAACTTCCTGAAAAAAGTCACTGGCAATAACTAATAGTCATCAAATTTCTTTCACCCCAGTATCTTCCACTGGGGATTTATTTTTAAATAGGAATCCTATAGTATTAGATGCAATCTATATATAGATATATATTTTCTATATTTGAATATAAAATATATTTTTTGATTAAAAATTTTTCTGTTTACAAAATAAATTACAATCATTCTTTGGATTGATGTTGTGAAGTCAATGAATTGCTGAAGTTATAAGAGGAGTTAACTTAAGGATTAGAAACAATGCGCCGTTTAAACATTGGTTTGACAGATGAACAACGCCAAGGTGTGATTGAACTACTAAATCAAGATTTGTCGGATTCCTATCTACTGGTAGTGAAAACCAAAAAATTCCATTGGGATGTAGTCGGACCTCAGTTCCGCAGTCTGCATGAAATTTGGGAAGAGCAGTACGAACAACTAACTGAAAATATTGATGCGATTGCAGAACGAGTTCGTGCTTTAGGTGGTTATCCCATTGGGACAATGGAGGGATTTTTAAAAGCAGGTACGATCAAGGAACAAGCTGGTAATATCCCCACAGCAACCGAGATGGTAGCTTTGCTAGTAGATAACCATGAGCAAATAATTCGCAATCTTCGTGAGCATATTGATCGCTGTGATGAAGAATTTCACGATCAAGGAACAGCCGATTTCCTCACAGGATTAATGGAAGGTCACGAAGAATCAGCTTGGATGCTGCGTTCCTTTATTGAAGGAGAAGAATTGCAAGCTGATGGTTCCCAACCAGAAAAACGAAAAACACCCGTAGGTGTGTAACTAAAGGTAGATAGAATTAACACCTCATGAATAATAAAGTTCGTAGTAAGGACTTTTAGTAATTAGATATTGTAAGTGCTAAAGCACTTACTACGAACCAAAAAAATAATGTAGAAGGAGTATTTAATGGCGCCAGAATACAAAGCTGAACGGACAATTTCAGCTGTATATAAAGAACAGAATCAGGTTGATGATGTGATTCGGCGTTTGCTTGACCGGGGTGTACCTAGAGATCATATTTCGGTCATGGGTAGAAACTTTAAGTCAGAAACTCGAATTGCTGGTTTTATTACTAAAAAAGATGTAATTCTTGGTGGTTTAAGAACAGGAGCAATTTTTGGTTCCTTTTTTGGTTCTTTGCTAGGTTTACTTACAGGTGTTGGTGTATTATTTATTCCTTTTGTTGGTCCAATTGTAGCCGCAGGCCCTATCGGTGCATTATTACTTGGGGCTGCAAGTGGAGCGATCGCAGGTAGTGCAGGTGCTGGTTTAGTATCTGTATTAGCAACCTTGGGTATGCCAGAAGATAAAGCTGCAATATACCAGACTCGTCTGCAAGCTGGAGAATTCCTAATTATGGCAGAAGTTCCAGCCGCGCGGAGTGGGGAATTTCAAATACTCATGGAAAGTGCTGGTGGTGAAGAAATTCACACAATGGAAACAGCATTACCCCGTCCCTGTGCTGGTCGTTGCAGTGGTCCAGAAGATTTATCTCCAGAGGTACGTTCCCATCTTTCCAGCGAAGCTCAGAATACATTTATTGAACGTTATAATGCTGTCTTAGATGAGACAAAGGATCAAACCAAAGCTGAACAAGCAGCTTGGGAAACAATTCATCAGAATTTTGATGAAGATGATAATGGTGTTTGGTCTAAGAAAAAAGTGGCTGTTTAGTTATTGGTTATTGGTCATTAGTCATTGGTCAATTGACAAATTGTTAAGGTGATTTATAACTGGCAACTCGAATAGTTAATTGACCTTTTCGCGGGTCTTGGTTAAATACAAATGCTCCTTCCTCTTTTTCACCACGAGATAAAAAGTCTATTTGTTGTTCTCCGGTTTGGGTAACTTTACCTTGGATTTCTAACTCAGCTATCAGTTGTACTGACTCAGCTGTCTCTCCGCCTGTATTGACAATTTCAAACGGAACATAAAACTGTCCATCAGCTTCCCAAATTTTTTGTTTGTTACTGACAGAAAGAACGGGGGGTTGATCTTTTTCGTTTATCCAAATGTAAGCGACTAAGCTTACAATCACAGCCAGGATAAATGAAGCAACACCAAAAGTCACCCATTCCGCAGCAGAACGTTTTGGTTGTTCTTGTTCTGTGTTCATATCGCCAACCTACCAGCAGCGCCACCAATTGTTCCAGGTAATCCTAATAGTAATGTGTATTCTAACCACATTATCCACGGATCGCTAATAGTCAATTTTTGAAAAAACCACAGCATAAAAGCTGCTGCGAGTAGTGATACTAAGTAAGACATAATAGTTTCACTGATTGGTCTTTGGAAAAGACCTCGTTGCTGTCTACGTTTTTGCTGATCCGAAAAGCCAGCTTCAAATACAATTGCATAGGAAATCAGCAAGGATACAGCAATAATTGCTATCAGTCGCAGTGGTGAAACCGCCGCCGCTAACATGGGAATTTCATCTGTGGGAGCGATGTTAAATGCAATGACGATCGCACCAATTAAAGTGGCTCCAATATCTGCAAAGGTGACATATAATTCATCAGATTTATGATTACCAGTTCGTTTGTTTTCTTGAGAGTTTGTTTGTTTGTCTGAATTAGTTTCACCGCGAGTGTCTGCCAAAAATTGATTGGCTAGTGCCACGCCAAGAGTAAATGGTACGCTTTCAAATACAATTTTTCCCAGAATTTCTCTGATGGAAGTTTCTGATGTCAGTTCTTGTAATAACAGCAGTATCAATGCAGAACAGATGATTCCAATAGCTATCGCTTCTACGGTATCTGTGAGTGCTTCGTAAGGTCGAGTACCATGTCTACGTTTGCGAAAGCCTTCTGTACGATTGAGTAAGAAAACCACTATAAAAGTCAGTGCGATCGCTAACATCACCATCGATGGTTTAGCAATAGATCCAATCCACCAAACTTCCATCGTATAAAGTAACGGAGTGCCAAATAAAAAGCCGCCACACATTCCTCTAACAAGATCGTTGATTTCATGTGTCCATATACTTTTTCTATACTTATTTCTTACACCCATTATTTTTTATCTGTAAGGCTTGCTCATAGTATTCAGTAGAAGAACATCTATCATATGAAATATATTAGCTCTCAGCTTTCTAAGTAAGTCTGAAGTTTATTATCAAAAATCTATCTTTTGGTGACTTCTATATAAATATCTATATCTATAGCTCGATGTTCACTAATAAAATTAATAATACTATTTATATTGTAAATAAATAATCAAAGTCAAAATAAAATTATGAGTATCGAAAATAGAGTAGAAGCAACCGCTAAAAATATTGAAGGAAAGGTTCAAGAAGTAGTAGGCGAAGTAACTGGAAATCCCCAAGAGAAAGCTGAGGGTCAAGCAAAGCAAACAGAAGCACAACTGCGCCATACTGTTGAGAACATCAAAGATGATGTCAAAAAGTCTTTGGATCAGTAAGAGATTAATTCTCTTAAGTAGGTAGGTGTAATTAAAGATAAAATAAAACCTCACCCTGTCTCCGGCTTCCCTCTCCTTAGAGGATGTTTGAAAAGTCATGATTGATGTATCAAATATTTTTTACCCCACCCTAACCCTCCCCTTTATAAGGGGAGGGAACCGGATTTCTCCCCTTTATAAGGGGGGTAATAATGTAATTAAAATTACAGCCAATCACTTTTCAAACAACCTCTTAGTAAGGAGAGGGATTGAGGGTGGGTTTTATATTTAATTTGACCCACTTACTTAACAGACAAAGCATACTGACTTTAGCCCTCATATTTAATTATTTGAGGGTTATTAGTCTATTTTGTGAATAACAAGACAAGATACCCGACTTCTTTAATTAATAAGTCGGGTATCTGAACTTTCTGAACTTTCAATTTTCGCAACTCCCATACGGATTGCTATATATCGTTAATTTTAATTAGTTTGTAGTCAGCACTTTAGTGCTTGAATATTGGATAATTTATATTATAAACTTAGCTATGAAAAAAGGTTAGCTCCTGAGTAAGTTGGCTCTAACCATCGTTAATATATACATACACAAGACTATTCTAAACTGCACTTCTGCGTGTAATCAAACCCCAGATAAAAATAGCAATAATTGCACCAATGATGGCAACAATTAAACCTGGAATACTGAAAGCTGCTCCTGTAAGTGCCAAATTACCTGTATATAATAAATTAAATAAGCTTCCTCCAACTAATGAACCTATGATACCTAATAGCATTGTTGCAATTATTCCACCACCTTGACGACCAGGGTAGATCGCTTTAGCAATAGCTCCTGCTATAAGACCTAAAATTATCCAAGCTATAAGATTGATCATAATTACTATTCCTCAATTATTCACTATATAGTATAACGATTATTAGCTCTCAAGTTTTCTATCTGAAGTTCAGTTGAGACTCTATCGCAAGAGATAAACTCTATAAAATAATTTCTATAAATAAATTAGTAAAATAAACCTACGAATCAAATCTTAGTAGTGTTTGGTTAATAGTTTGTCGGTAGAAATGCGATGGAAAGCGTCTCTATGTAGCTCTCAGTTTTAGTGAAAGTGTTAAAGTTTAGCTAAGTGAGAGTGATGCAATGTAATAATTTAAAAGTGTTAAAGCTAAGGCTCACATTGAGCAGTGTGACTTATTGCAACTTCTATCTTGAACCCGTTATATTTTTAATTTTTATAAACAAAAATAAATTTGACTAAATAATTCAATAAAGGCATCACTTAGCAAATTTATTTGCTTTTAACTAAACATGAGCAGATATAATGGAAAACCTGCGCTAAACCTTCAGGGTATAGCGCAGCTTCGTTCGTTCATACTACTAACCCTGAACGCAGGGCGCGAACAGCAGCTTGGGTGCGGTCATCAGCACAGAGTTTGTTTAAGATATTACGGACGTGGGTTTTAACAGTTCCAACTGTAATATAAAGTTTTTCAGCGATTTGCCCATTACTACAACCAGCTACAATCAACTCAAGAATTTCTAATTCTCGTTGAGTTAAAGGATAAGTTTCTAATACTTGCTCGTATTCTGGTGCTAGAGCATCTATTTTTACAGTCTTAGGCTTATCAACGGACTGATTTTCGGGAAAAACTTGTCGCATTTGTTGTAATACGACGTTGGCGATCGCCGGATCTATCCAAGAGTTACCTTCATATGTTGCTTGGATTGCTTCTGTTAATCTTTCAATACTTGTATCTTTCATATAGTAAGAATCAGCACCAGCAGCAAAAGCAGCAAGTACTGTATCCTCTGAGTGTTCCATTGTCAGGATGAGGATTTTAGTTGTCAAATCTCCTGTCTCAGTTTGCCACTGTCTAAATCTACGAGTGAGTTCAATACCATCCATATCTGGCAAGCCTATATCTACCACAGCGACATCCGGCTTGGCACTTTCCAAAAGTTTCAGACCCTTAGTAGCATTTGCAGCTTCACCGATAACTCTAACTGTGCTGTCGGTTTGTAATGCTGCTTTTAGTCCCATTCTTGTCAAGTCATGGTCTTCAATTAATACAATACTAATTTCGCTCATTGCTACTTATACTCTCTACTAATTCCATCTGTCGTAGGCCGACATTTAGTGATTTGTTTTTTTTATTTTCCAAAACCTAAGATAGATGATTTTTTAATAAATTTGCATCCACCAATAGAAATAGTCATTTCCACCTTTGTTACTCATGTGCTATGTGAAAATCTAGCCAAGGATATATGGCTAAATTAGAAATGACTATGGAACATGGACTTGAACTGTGATTGAGCGCTATTGTGGCTTACTAATTAATCAATTTGTTGGTGTGTAAAGTGGTAGGCAAAAATTATGTTAGACAAGAATGTAAACAATAAATTTATAATAAGTTTACAAGCACTTCACTTAATATGTGCTGTAGTGATAAAAAATTATTTCAAATAAATTTATATTATTCACTCAAGTCGCTGGTTATAGGGAAATGCGATCGCAGAACTTTTAAGCTTATCTCCATATCCCAAGGTGATGAGCGGCGATTTTTTAACACCTTAGCCATAAGATGAGCAACCGAAGCCGTCTTTTTTGTGATTATCCAAACACTATCAAACACGCGATCGCCCTAAACCCTCAGCCTAAATTCTTAGCTTGGCACAGGTAAGGTCTTCAGCTTCACTTAACCTAAGCAACCGAAAGAATCATGATATTGAAAATTTTCGTTTCATCGCAAAACTTTATCGCAACTCTGACCAATGGCTGAAGACGTTATCCCATCAGTCAATCTACAATTGGGTTGAAATGGTCTATGGAGTATTTTTTTACTAATAGTTTTGATTTAAGTTTTGATTTATATTTGTTCTACTTTCACGAGATAACTGGGGGAAAGGCAGATAAGCAATTCAAAATTCACCAAACCTAATTACAGTAAGCATTATAGCTAGTAATGGTGTGTAAAGTAAAACCCTAAAGGCTTCGTTTTTGATCGGTCAAGATGTATTTTGGAATTTAAAGTTTCACTGATTGCTAAATTTTAATAAGTATTAAGCTTTTTAGTAATTAGCTATCAGTCCGACTCTGTTACTCTAGTCAAAAGAGTGAATTTAGGATACAACTAATTCAATTTTAACCAAGTGATAACGCCAAGATTGATTAACATACTGCTAGTGGAGGATGACGAAGTTGATGTCATGAATGTCAAACGGGCATTCAAAAAAGTTAATGTTACTAATCCATTATACATTGCCACTAATGGTATAGAAGCCCTAGCAATGTTACGTAGTAGTAATGGCGAACCTCCTGAAGTTCCTAATGATCGACGTTTGATATTGCTAGACCTGAATATGCCTAAAATGGGTGGGATCGAATTTCTCCAAAAATTACGCTCTGATCCACAACTCAGACGAACTCCCGTGGTGGTAATGACAACTTCTAATCAAGATAAGGACAGAGTAGAAGCTTATAATTTGAACGTAGCTGGTTATCTAGTTAAGCCTGTGACTTTTAATAATTTTATTGAACTCATGGCAACACTCAATCAATATTGGAATATATGTGAAATGCCTTAATTACTCAAGACTCAAGACTCAAGTGTCAATGAAAAATAGTTAACAACTAACAACTAACTTCTAAATAATGTACGGGCGAACAGCCCAACCACTAACTAAAAAAACTATCTAAATGGCTATAAAAGTTCAATGTTATACAAGAAGCTGTATATAAGGACAATAATGAAAAGCGATGGAAGAAACGCTCAAAGTATTAGTTGTAGATGATGATGAAGTAGATCGCATGGCAGTCCGGCGGGCTTTGAAAGCTGCTGGAATAAGTGTACAACTGTTTGAAGCCAATGATGCTAAAAGTGCGATCGCTCATTTGCAGGATAATTCTTTTGACTGTGTTTTTCTCGATTATCGCTTGCCAGATCAAGATGGTTTGACCTTGATTAACGATATACGTTCTCGTAACATAAAAGCGCCTTTGGTTGTCCTTACCGCACAAGGAGACGAACAAATTGCTGTTGAGTTGATGAAAGCTGGTGCTGTAGACTATCTCTCCAAGTCAAGAGTCTCACCAGTAACATTGACGCAAGTTTTACGAAATGCTATTCGAGTCTACCGAGCAGAAATGCAAGTAGCTTTGGTTAACCAGCAACTTCGAGAAAGTAATGAATTGCTAATTCGTAAAAATCAAGAATTGGAAGCACAACAACGACAAATAGAACTACAAAACCTCAAGTTAAAAGAAGCATCACTGCTAAAATCGCAGTTTTTGGCAACAATTTCTCATGAACTGCGGACACCGATGAATGCTATTATTGGCTTCTCTCAACTATTACTGCGCCCCAAATGTGGCGACTTGTCACCTCAACAAAGAGATATGGTGGAACGCATTCTCAATAATGGTAAGCATTTGTTAATGTTATTAAATGAAGTTCTCGACTTTTCTAAACTGGAAACTGGTCGATTAAGCCTTAAAGCAGAAATATTCGATTTATCAGAGGTAGTTAAAGCAACTGTCGCTGAAACATTTTCTTTAGCAGAGGCAAAAAAACTTTCTGTGCAGGTTCAAAATAACTTACAAAATAGTATGGTATTTAATGACCCTGTTCGTTTGCGACAAATTTTAATGAATCTGCTCTCGAATGCGATTAAATTTACAGAATCCGGTAGTATCGGTGTAGATGTAAAAGAACTACCAGATCATCAAATAGAAATTGCAGTTTGGGATACAGGTATTGGTATTGCTCCCTCAGATTTAAAATATATTTTTGAAGCTTTCCGACAACTTGACCAGAGTCTAACTCGTAAATATCCTGGTACAGGTCTGGGTTTGCCAATTGTAGACGCACTAGTCCAAATGATGGGGGGCGAAATCACTATCGAAAGCCAATTGAATCAAGGTTCCGTGTTGCGGATAGTAATACCACGTCAAGTTTCATTATCTGAGCAACAAAATCAAGATGGATCATCAAAAATTTCTCAGGTATTACCATCAAAAAAGACTTTAAGTAAACACTCAGATGTCTTCCATATGGTACAGGAACAAGTCCCAAAAGAAAGAACAATGTAATCTTAGTCATTGGTCATTAGTTAGTAGTTATAGGAATACCACTTGATTTGATAAAAAAACTCAGTAAATTTGATGTTCTCTATTCCCTATTCCCTATGTTCACAAGTAAGTTAATAAATCAAACCAAATTATTATAGTAGTTGGTATATATTTTGTTGCTGAAAACAACTAATGACCAATGATTAATGACTAATGACAAAAATAATGTATTATTTATAAATATAAAATGTTTCCACCTATAGATAAGAAAGTAGAAAAAATTCTTGCTGTTGATGATACTCCTGACAATTTATTCTTACTACAGACAATCTTAGAAATGGAGGGGTATGAAGTCGATTTAGTGTCAGATGGTACAACAGCATTGAAGCAAGTCGAACAATCTCCCCCAGATTTGATCTTACTAGATGTGATGATGCCAGGATTAGATGGCTATGAAGTCACACGACGTATCCGTAATCACCCTTTTATAGACTATATACCCGTACTATTATTAACAGCATTTCATGATGTCAGCGTTGTGGAAGGTTTGGACGCAGGTGCGGACGACTTTATCCGCAAACCATTTGATCAAGATGAACTATTAGCAAGAGTGCGATCGCTACTACGACTCAAGCATAGTCTTGATGAACAAAAAAAATTATTTAGCCAGCAAGAAGACTTTGTTTCACGTTTGACTCATGACTTACGCACTCCTTTAGTCGCTGCTGACAGAATGCTGAATTTATTTCAGGAGGAAAGATTCTGCAAGATTTCGCCAGACATGAAACATGCGATCGCAGCAATGATTCGTAGTAACCAAAACTTGTTGGACATGGTTAACACTTTGCTGGAAGTCCATCGCTTGGAAGCAGGTAAAAAGACAATGCAATTTGAAAGCTGTGATGTTTGTGAAATCGCAGCAGAAGTGGTTCAAGAATTAAATTCACTTGCAGATGAAAAAGAAATACTTCTCAAAGTAGATGTTAGCCAATTAGATCAACAGAATCAAAATGATTGCATTGTTTTGGGCGATCGCCTAGAACTACGACGGGTAATCAGTAATTTAGTTGGAAATGCGATTAAATTTACAGATACAGGTAGTATAAACGTTAGCATTTCCACTATTCCTCCATCTTCTATCGATAAAGGACAAATCAAGATAGAAGTAGAAGACACCGGATATGGAATTTCTGCTGATGACCTACCAACCCTATTTGAACGATTTCGCCAAGGTAAAAACAAACGCGCTGGTAGTGGTTTGGGATTACATTTGTCACGTCGCATTGTTGAGTTTCACGGAGGAACAATCGAAGTCGCTTCCCAATTGGGTGAAGGTAGTGTTTTTACAGTACATTTACCAAGAAAATAAATAAATATACCATTCCCTAAATAACAAGAACCCCGACTTCTTGTAGACACCCGTAGGGTGACTTCCCGGAGGGTAGAAGTTGGGGTTCTGGATATCTAGATTTTCACAAATCAAACCGCAGTCCTAATATATATTCCTTTCAGACAATTTACTGGTAACTTGTATTTGAGCGAAAATACTTCATTGGGATGGTGATCTGAAAAAATTTTGCCCCTATTCTTTAATACAGCAAGCTCATGAATTATTCATAAGCCAATCTACGTCAATGTTTTTTTAGGTTACACTGCTGGTGATAACTCAAAAAGTGAGGTGTTAATTCATCACTAAGAGTCTATTTGTACTCGTTAGTTGCTTGTTATTTTTTGATTTTGAACTACTCACAAATAACAAATGACTAATGACTCTTGATTAATTGCTATACTTGTTGACTTATTACTAGTGGTCTATATCTTTGTGATCAAAAATATATGACAGAATCAATTCCAACTCGTGGTCAAGTAGAACGCACTTTAGCACAACGTATACAGGCATTATACCGGGAACAACTCGGACATCAGCCTAGCAAAGTAACCTCTCGCCTTTCAGAGCAAAATCTAGTGATTGTAATTGAAAATTCTATTACACCACCAGAACAGTTATTGGCTCAAACAGGTAGACAAGAACTAGCTGAACAAGTTCGTTCAGATTTAGATGAAGCTATTCAACCCCAATTAAAAGAATTAATTGAGGAAACTTTGCATGTCTCTGTAGTAGAGATACTGAGCGATGCGACTCTAGAAACTGGCCGTTCAGGAATTATTGTTATTTTATCCGAAGCACCTGATTTTCGTAATCCCGTTTCTAGTTCTAAAATCAAAAAGAAGGCCTCATAAAAAATAAATTAACCAACTTAGCCTTCATGCACTCTGGTCTTAACACAAGTCCAGAACTGAACTCTGTTTTAATTTGTCTCCAAGATGACGGGAAACTATATTTTCTAGATCTTCAATCATGTAAGGCTTACTGATGTAATCGTCAAAGCCAGCCCTGAGAATACGCTCTCTATCCTCCATACTAGCTAAAGCTGTCACCGCAATAACATTTATATGATGCGTTAACGCTTCTTGTTTCAAGCTCCGTACCACATCAATACCATTGATTGTAGGTAATAGAATATCTAGTAGTATCAAATCTGGCTGATACTCTTTAGCTACCAATACTGTTGTGGAACTATCGGTCTGACAAATTAGCCTACAGCCGAATGACTCTAAAGCATAGCTCATCAACAGCAAGTTGTCATCATTGTCTTCCACCACCAATATTAATGGTGGTTGGAAGATTTGTTTATTTTCGTCAGCCATAAACACTTGTGCCAGTTTCATTCCTTCTCTAGGCAATCTTATGTGCATTCGTCGTTCCTCCTGAACGAACTGACGAGGCATTCCAAGAGCGGTTGAACAACGCTCATTTAAGACTGGCTCGTTTATCAACTTTATCAAGTTGATACTCTTTGCCCTATGCAACAAACGATATAGAGGAAAAAGTATATCAAGCTGAAAGAATGTAGCTATACCTTATGATTATAAACAAAATAAAGAAAATATTTAGCAAATAAATTATAAGTACTTAATATATTTAAGTTTTTTTTAATAAAACTTATCTAATGTTGCGGTTGAGACATTATAGACACTATATATTGAGCAAATCTTCGTTATATCTCACCTATGAAGTTTACAGAATCAGAATTGTCAATATATTTATGACACTTTTTCTTATATAAAAAACACTAATCTTATAAGTATAAATACTTTGTATGTCTCTTGATGTGGCGATCGCTCAGATGCAAAACTAAGCTAGCGTAACATAATAAGAATATTTTGTAGAGACGTGATAACCAGAGCGTCTTTACTAATTTTTGGGCTGAGTACAAAACATCAAATTGCAAGTCAAAAAAAACTTTCTTTTACCCCTTGACACTTTTGTAGTATACTAGTAGTATATAAATAACAACAAACAAGTTAGACAAACAAAAACAGTCTTACCTCCCAAAAATATATACAAAGGAGGTTGTAATATGGTTCATATTCGCTTTGAAGGTCGTTCCTATGATGTGAGCGAGTCGCAACTAGGCTTGACAGCTAACATGAATGACACAGCTATTAAGCAGCGACTGTCCCAACATTTTGAGGTACAACTAAACCGCTTTGAATCTTACGTCATTGATCGTAGAGCAAGTGGAGATTTAATAGTAAGACCAGAAGCAGTTTACGGGTAAAAAATAAATTTTTGTTCCGCATCCTAACAGGTGAAGCTTACATACAATCAACTTCGTAAGAAGTAAGAAATTTGTAGGTTCAACTCCTACCACCTCCATTGAGTGGAGGTGTAGCCAAATAGGTATAGGCAAAACATGTGAATGGCTTTGCTAACTTGTGTGGAACAACCAAATAATTCACTCCGCGCCCTAACAGGAAAAGCTTACATACTAGCCAAATAGGTACAGGCGCTTGATTTCGGCTCAGGATAATGTAGGTTCAAATCCTACGTATGAACAAACAGCTTTTTCAACTTGCGCGGAGTGACCTATAAATTTAACATTTCAACCCAGTATTATAAAAAAGAAATTAAGTAGACATCTCCGACAACTATCAAAGCCTTTATGTGACTAGCTCTTAGGGTGC
>NZ_JCACKS010000017.1:0-20002 GCF_059505505.1 Pelatocladus sp.
GCACCCTAAGAGCTAGTCACATAAAGGCTTTGATAGTTGTCGGAGATGTCTACTGGAACTGGAACAGCATATTTATCGAATTTAATGCCAAAAAATTCTGCTCAAGTCGCTGCTTATGTCAGTCTAACTACAGCTGTGGGCTTCTCTAGCGGTGCTTTGTTCACAAATATATCCTTATGGTTCAATCGTTCATTGGTTCCATTTAGTTATCCAACTGTTTTTATTTTGCTTCTAGGGTGTATTGTTTTAGCAATTCGTCTATCTGAACAGCCCGTCACTCTCGAAAAACTAATTCGTCTACCTACTTTTCCATCAGGAACGATTTCAACTGGTTTGGCGATCGCACTTGCATGGTCATTGGCTGGAATTGTCAGTGTCATCCTACCAACACAATTGATGCAATACGGCTTGCCAAATTGGTCAGGGCTAATGTTATTTATTTTTGTGATTAGTGGTGTGTTATTCCAGCCATTGGCTCGTCGCCTTAATTCACGGCGATCGCTTCAACTCGGTTGTGTGCTACTGATTCTGGGGTATACAATCTTTACCTGTGGTGCTTGGCTGGGTGTACTGAATCTCGTTTTGATGGGTGTTGCGATCGCGGGTACAGCTTGTTACGGGTTTACTTATTTAGGCGGAATGGCAGAGGTTGTGCGTCTGAGTGGGTCACAATCAGCTAGAGCAATTTCTGGCTACTTTGTTTGTGCATACTTGGGGTTTGGTTTACCTGTAATTTTCATTGGCTTGTTTTCCGACCAATTTGGAATTCTCAATGCACTCGTTGGATTTGGCATAATTTTTATTACTGCGAATCTTATGCTTGGTGTACATCAAAGTTTAGCCTCACGCACCAATAGACTTTAATCTAACAACCAAGCAAACAAATCTTTGATAGTTAGGTGTAGCTCACTTGCAAAAGATGGTATAGAAAGAACTGCATCTAGCTCATCAAACACTTTTTTAGTTGTTTGTTATAGTTCTGAAAGAGTTTTGGAAAAAATCATGCGTTAGACTTGTTTAGCCTTATCCACTCCACTGACTTCACGAACAACAAATGACAAATGACCGAGAACAAATAACAGTTATTGGTTGCGGTAATCTTAACCGCAGTGATGATGGAGTAGGTGTCATAGTCGCTCAACACCTACAACAATATCTTGCTGAACATCCCCATCCTCATGTACAAGTTTACGATTGCGGTACTGCTGGGATGGAAGTGATGTTTAAAGCAAGAGGCTGTAAGCAGTTAATCATTATTGATGCAAGTGCAACAGGTTCCGAACCAGGTGCTGTGTTTAAAGTTCCTGGAAAAGAACTAGAGAGCCTACCAGAACCCAGTTATAATTTGCATGATTTTCGTTGGGATAATGCTTTAGTCGCAGGTAGAAAAATCTTTCAGAATGATTTTCCCCAAGAAATGATAGTTTATTTAATTGAAGCGGCAAATCTTGATTTTGGTTGGGAGTTGAGTCCTGCTGTTAAATATTCTGCTGACTTGGTTTTTGCAGAAATTAAAGCGATGATTTAGCAGGATGTTAGTAGTTAATGGTCGTTGCTTGGTTTTTAAGCAATCCCCAATCCCCGACTACGCCCGATCTCGATAAACTGCTAGCTCATCTACTCTCATTTCAAAAGGTAATCCCTGCTTTTTAGGCGGACAAACGCGAATTTTAGCGCTGCTAATAATGTCACCTAAAATTGCTGCCATTGGCACGATTTGTTGCAGAACACGCCAGTTAGTAATTTGGTCTGGACATTCAACAACTAAAGTTAAAGCGTTGGGGTGACTAAGAATGTACCAGCGACAACTAGATAATAGTTTTTGAATAGTGCGATCGCAAGCATTATAAAAATAACAACAAATAGAACTTTCTAGTTGTTGACGCAATATAATATCTGCTGAAGTTAACTGAATAGGGTGGGAATCATCCTTTGGTAAATATTCCTTGTTCATCTCCTTCTCTCTCAATTATTCTATATAATTTACACTCAAAATTACGAAATTACAGATAGATTTTCAGTTATGAAATCCTAAATATTGGTTACATAGCAACCTCCATTAATTACAACATAACTAATAGAAGTGAGAGGTTTGTTTTACTGACGTTAAAATTAAAAATTAATTTTAGGTTTATGTCTGGATAGTTCCAGCTAGATTTATGATAAACAGAAATTATTAAAAAAAAGAATCACTTGATACTATTATTTTGTCAAATATCAATTTTTAAGTTAATATCAAATTTATTTCTCAAGGATGTGAGAAAATTATTCTCAATTTATAACTTATAGATATGAACTACTAGCCTGTATATTCCTAGAATCTACACCTAAATAGCCGTGTCAGTAAAAGGCATTTTGCTTATAAAAATTGACTATTGATTTCTAAAAATAGTTTTGATAAAAGTTCTCAAATATAATTACACTGAAAACTCATTGATAAAGTGAATCTTAAATTATATAGGGTGCGTTACATTGCATTAACGCACCCTATATAATTTAATACTCGCCTTATTAACCTACACTTACTGGAAGGCGTCCATTAGAAAATAGTTGTCTTGCTGATTTTTCTGACTTTGGTGCGCCATAAAAACATGCTTCTGCTTCGAGTTCTTCTACAAAATCCCAAGCTTCTACAGCTTTTTTAGAATCCGCGCCGTAATTACTAGAAATTGAGCGAGCATTTGATATGGCTTTTTGGAGTTCTTTTTGCAAGAAAGCTAATTTGGGCTTTTCAAGGAAGTCACCCTTGGTAATAATATCAGTAACAGAAATGATGCCAAGTAATTCACCTTGAATAACGGGCGCACGCCAAACACCTGTATTAGCAAATAACCGTGCAACGTATTCCACATCAAGGTCAGGATTGACAACGATGCAAGGCTTACTCATAATTTCATAGACATGTACTTGTTTGGGGTCTTTTCCATAGGCAACCACCTTAGATACAATATCAGTCTCGGTAACAATCCCGTATGCATCTGCATCGTTACGAGGTTCTACAATCAACGCCCGTAATTCTTTGATCCTCATAAGTTTGACCGCTTCCGCCACAGTAGCCGAACCGCGAATAGTGGCTACATCTTGAGTCATAATATGCTTGGCTCTCATAATTTCTGCTCCTTTTCCTTGATGTAATGAAATCGATTCTGTAATTCTTTCCTAGCTGCGTGAGTGTTGAAGATACACGCCTGTTTTAAATCTAAATAATTAGGCTTAATTGCAATTCCTGAAAGTCACAGCTGTCAAAAGTGATTATGAATGGATTTTAGCCAATTTTTGTTCTCTAATTTCTAAATAAACTTGGCTATTTTTTAGATTAAGATTTACGCATTTACCCATTATCAATAACTAAAATACATCTTTAATAGTCTGAAATAGAGAATCTAGCCAAGATGTAGAAGATCATTAATTAGAGAATTAGATAATCACTTTTTACAGGGTTGTTTTGGTTGACAGGCAACAATTCATCCTACATTTATATCTTATATATCTCAGCAAATTAGGCAAGGGTTCAGTTATAAAACTTTGCAGTAATATTCATTAACAAAACGATTAAAAAAAAGTAAGTTTCTAATTACTATTATTATTAATATAGTAAATTATCACTTTTTACATAAAAAATATATTGAGATATGTGCAATTAAATCTCAATAATAAATTATGAAAATATTCTCATTATTAAAATCTGATAATATTGCCCACTTTATTATTAACAACTAGATTTACTAAGTAAACCAGGCTTGAAGGCATTTGACTTGTTGTCAATTATTTTAATTTCGTTCGTACAGACAGATTAGTACACCTGCGCGGACTACTAATAAAGAATAATTGTAGACAATTTTTAGTTTGTTTAGAATTATTTTTGTTGATACGAAGCTTGTTAGTACCATTATAAAAATAATTATTTAGTCTGTATATTAGGTTACTAAATAATTAAAAATTAATTTTTCTGAGAGACAATAACCCCGACTTATTAGAAAAGTCGGGGTTCTGAGTTATATTATTACTATGAATTTCAAAAAAATTATAGGTGCAGTAATCGACAATAAATTAGGTTTGCTATATTTATAAGCTAGTCGCAAAACAGAGTATATTCTTATATTTTATCTTGTATAATTTATAACCATATAAACATAAAAACAATCTAAAGAAATATATGTGTGTTCTGATTGGATGAGTAATATTATTGAGTCAAATAGGTCAAGATACAAAAAAATGAAAATAAGCGCTCGTAATACTCTGAAAGCTACTGTAAAAAAAGTTGTGCCAGGCTCTGTAAACACCGAAGTAATATTAGAATTAGCACCAGGTGTAGAAGTAACTGCAATTATTACAAAAGCTTCAGCAGATAACCTTCAACTTGCTGAAGGTAAAGAATCTTATGTTGTGGTGAAAGCAACAGATGTAATGGTTGCTGTTGATTAAAAAATAGTTCTTTGTTGTTGGTTAGTGGTTAGTTTTAACAACAAACAACTACCAACAATCAACAATATTCAGTTAATCAATCTCATGATTACTTGAGTGAAATGATGGGTAATTGGTAAACTATCAACTACCATAGCAGCACATAGCAGCATCATGTAAAGAATAGAGTAAAGAAAGAGCGATCGCGCAGATTGTTTATTCTCTGAGTCTTGCAAAAGCGTCCAGGCTTTTTTGATCAAGATAGCCCCCATCATAAAGGCTATACAGCCATAAATCGCACCCATTCTTTGCAGAGGATCTATCAATAAAAATGTTGCAGGGACAAGCAGTAAAGTATATACCCAAATCTGCCGAGCGGCGGTGATATTATCAGTAACTACAGGCAGCATTGGTACACCTACCTTGGCATAATCTTCACTAATCATCAAAGCTAACGCCCAAAAATGGGGAGGTGTCCACAAAAAGACGATCGCAAACAATAACCATGCTGTCCAACTCAGTGTACCTGTCACCGCAGCCCAACCTACCAACATCGGAATCGCCCCAGCAGCACCACCAATGACGATATTAAGTGAAGTGTGGCGTTTGAGTAAGTGGGTGTAGACGCCCACATAAAATAAAATTCCAGACATTGCTAACAAAGCGCTGAGTAAATTTACAAACACTGTCAGCAATGTGAAAGAAATACAAGCTAAAGCGATCGCAAATATTAAAGCATGAGTAGGCTGGACACGTCCAGAAGGTAAAGGACGATGACGCGTGCGTTCCATCTCATAGTCGATATCGCGATCATACACACAATTAAAAGTTTGAGCGCTAGCAGCAGCAAAAGTACCACCAGTCAGAGTTACTAACATTAATATCGGATTTAATTTTCCCTCAGATGCGATCGACATACTAGCACCTGTAGTAATCAATAGCAGAGGAATAATTCGCGGTTTTGTGAGTTGATAGTAACTCCGAACGACTTGTAAAAAGTTGTGATAGTAGTGCGTGACGGTATTCTCGGTCATTCGATTTTAGTTTAGATTTTAGATTTTGGATTTTGGTTTCATGTAATTATCGATTCAATATCCGAACGTAAATTTTACGAGCAAGTTCTTTATTTATTACTAATGTTTGTTGCTTTACTTTAATAACGACGTTAGGAAAATTTTGTTCTAATGTAAAGCATATTCCCGGAGTTATACCTAAAGATATCACTTGATTCAGAATCTTTTCGTCCTGAGTTTTACAAAACAAAATGATTCCTTGCTCTCCGATTTTTAGTAATTCTAGTGAAGAACCAGTGACACTAAAACTCTTAAACATTTAATACTTATTTTTGGTTGTTATTCAGGGCTATTTCATTCTAGATATAAAACACCCATAACTAAAGTTCACCGGCTAATACTTTAAGTCTGTTAAAACAGACTTAAATACCAATCAATATTCGGTTTTAACCGAGTTTTACTATTAGCATCAGAATTAATTATGAGGCGGAATAAATGAGAATTAAATAGCCCTGGTTGTGAATGGCTAGAGTGTACAATGATTAGTCGGTATAAAAAAAATCATTTGTAATTAATAACATCAACTAACAAATATTTATTTGTAAAATGAATATAAAG
The DNA here is from genome assembly GCF_059505505.1 of Pelatocladus sp. Lineage (NCBI taxonomy): Bacteria > Bacillati > Cyanobacteriota > Cyanophyceae > Nostocales > Hapalosiphonaceae > Pelatocladus > Pelatocladus sp. The sequence continues at coordinate 6,036 of NZ_JCACKS010000017.1, forward strand.
AACAAGAAAAGAGCTATAAAAATACGTTATCTTATAATTAAACAAAACATTTACAAAGTGATTTATATGAATTATTCACCTCACCAAATATTTTTTTGCTTAATAAAAAAGTCATAGCTTATGTTATAGCTATGACTCCGAGAATAGCTAAGTAAAGAAAAATACAGGGGAGAAAAAAATGAAATGTTTAGACAAGATAAGGTTCTTGATGGGTTTTAATTGTGCAATTAGAGCGAGGATAGGTAACACAAAGTAATGCAAATCCTTTGGACATTTGCTCATCATCTAAGAAAATTTGCTCAGACTGATCTACTTCACCTTCAACTACCTTACCAACGCAGCTAGAGCAAGAACCAGAGTGGCAAGAAAAAGGTAACTCAATACCATTTTCTTCTGCTCCTTCTAAGATAGTAGTTTCTTCGTCAACTTCAATTGTGGCGTCGAGGTCTTCTTTTTTGTTGATTAATCTTACTTGGTAGGTAGCCATTGTTGTGTTCTCCTCAAAAATAAATTTGTTGATATTTGTTTGTTGATAGTTGTTTGTTACTTGTTGCTTCCCAACAACAAATAACAAAGAACAAGCAACATTCATTAATTAGTTGCAAGGTACACCTGCTGATTGACAATCACTAGTTTTAAATGATTTGCCACAACCACAAGTTTCTGTTGCGTTGGGGTTGATAAACTTAAAGCCGCCTTCCATTACACCATCAATAAAATCGATGACAATTCCTTCTAGTAATGACGCACTTTCAGCATCAACGTAAAGAGTAACCTTCCCTTGCTGGATGACCAAATCGTCTGATTTTGGCTGGCTAGTGACATCCATTGCATATTCATAACCACTGCAACCACCATCTTTAACAGATATGCGGATACCTTTTGTGGCGCCATTGGCATCGGGAGCAGAACCTGCTAAAAATGTCCGTAGACGAAATTCTGCTTTCTCTGTCAAAGTAACAGTCATCAGACCTCCTGAATTTTAAAATTTTAATGACTAATGACTGTGGATTTAGATTGCAAGTATCTCCAAGGTGCATTATTTCCGCATACTGGACAGCAGCGATCGCGATAAGAACGACGTTTAGCAAATTCCATGCGGGTTAAATCCATTGTCAGTAGTTGCGATAACAAAGGTTGACTATAGCCAGTGATCAGCTTGATTGCTTCCAAAGCGGTCAAACAAGCAAGAGTTCCAGATACAGCACCTAAAACTGAAAACCCGCGTCTATCCCAGTCTGGTTTCTCTGGAAATAGACAAGATAAACAAGGCGTCACACCAGGAATAATCGTAGTTAGGTAAGCCTCCATCCCGTCCATCGCTGCTTCCACCATTGGTTTGCGCCAACGTACGCAAGCAGCATTGAGCAAATCACGCTCTGTAAAATTATGGGCGCAATCTATGGCCATATCAGCAGATTTCACCAAGGAATCAACATTTTCCTGACTGATATACTCATGAACCGCTTCCACCTGGATATCAGGATTGATAGCTTCGAGAGTTTCTTTGGCTTTGAAGACTCTTGGTTTACCAACCCAATCGTGCGTCATCAAAATCTGACGATTCATATCATCCAGTCGCAGATCACCACCCCGGACTAGGATTAGCCGCCCAACACCTGCTACTGCTAAGTAAAGCGCTGCTGTACCACCTAATCCTCCCACACCTGTCACCAGAACAGTTGCTGACTTGAGACGCTTCTGTGCTACTTCGCCAAAATTTGGGAGCATCATTTGGCGACTGTAACGTTCTAACTCGGTAGGCGTTAGGTCTATCACTTTTTACCTCCTAATCAGAAGTGATTTCTGTCAGCGTGACTACATTCTTAGGCTTCTGTTTAAATACTTTGAACAGCTTTTGTTCTTGAGGTGTGGATTCCAGAAAAACCTGATAAGCTTGTTGTAAAGCCTCACAATATTTATTTAATCTCTCTTCTGGACTTAGGTCGGTATAATTCTCATCAATTTCTTGAATAGATTGCGAGAATTTTTTCAAAATATGTAGACGATTTACACTTACAACTGTTTGGTCGTAAGATAGACCAAAAAATTCAAAATATTCTTCTGCTTGTGTAAGATTTTGAAATTTGTTCCAATCTTCACTCATTTGCTTTGCTCCATGATTTTAAGTTGTTGCTTCAGTTCATCTAGCTGACGATAAATTTCATAAGTCGCAGCCGCAACATCCATAAGTTTTTGGTAATCTGTTGGCAACCCTTCCGCCAAATCATGCAGATCCATTTTCATTTGACCTGCTTTACTATTGAGGCGCTTGATTTTAGTTTGTAATTCTTCAACCTTCATTTGGTGGTTGTTAATAGCTGGTGGTTAATAGTGATTCTTGACTATCGAAATTTACCCTTGATCATTGGCTAAATTACAATCTTCCAACTTCAGGAAAATTTTGAGCCAATTCAATACCTTTTTGTACTAGCTTTTCTCCTTCTTCTGCTACTTTTTCCAGCGATTCAAAACCAAAACGATGGGCATCTCTTACTGTTTTTACTGCCAACAAAAGACGACCAGAAAAAACTAGCGCCCAGCCAAAACCTTCGTGACTCAAATCAACTACAACTTGAGATAACAAACCAGTTTCTTGTTCAATACGGGCAGCTACAGCACGATAAAATGCCATAATCCTAGCAATTGTGACTGGATCGACCTCACCTTCAACAGATATTTCGCGTTTCTTTTGTTTGCTCACCACAAACGGTTTGAGGATTAATTCATCTGACCAATTGCGGAAAACACCGTAAGTATCTTGACCACGAATTTGTTGGACGATCACTTGCAAAAAAGGTGAATTTACAACTTGACTAGGCGCGGTTCCATTGACACTATTTGTTGCACTCATACAGTTGTTTCTTCTTCTAGTTCTAATTCATCAAAATTCAGATTATTTTGCTGCAAAGCTTTCCGTAACCAAGGTGGTGGACTACCCTTGAGAGTTTCGACTAATTTGTTGAGTGTATCAGCAATTTGATCTTGCTCTGAACGTGCTTTAATTGGAGTCACACCTGTTTTTAGTAATTTGGCAGCAGCACTACTACCAATTGCTGCAACATACACAATTGTGCATTCTTTTAATGCATTAAGTTTGGGGACGAGTTTATCCTCGTTACCATCTTCTTTGAGGTTTCCATTAAAGTTGATAGTTTCTACAAATTGATAACCATCTTTGGAAACTTCATAAACATCAATCATCTTTGCCCAACCAAAATGAGCATTGACATGAACTTGGTCGCTAGTTGTGAAAGCAATTTTCATTTGTTGCTTATTAGTTAATGATGAGAAACCAGTGAACAGTTAACAATTTGCTTTGATAACTGATAACTGATAACTGATAACTGATAATCCCTAATCCCCCTGAACATCTCTATCTCTAACTTTTGTTTCCTCTGCATGTAAAAAGAGATTACCGAGATCAAATAAGAGTTCCATTGTGCCTCGGTAGCCTATTTTGGTAAATTGACCATTACCTAAGCGATCAAAAATGGGGATACCTTGGCGATAGAGGGGAATTCCTAAACGTTTGGCGATCGCATTAGTATGAGAATTACCAATCAGCAAGTCAGAACCAGCAGCTAAATTTTCAAAGTCTTCAAAATCACCGATGGTGACACTGTCGATCGCGAGTTTTTCTAAAAGTGGCGATCGCGTTGTTGTGACAGCAGCTTGAATTTCTGCACCCATTGATTGCAGAAAATATACTGTTGACCACAGCAAATCTGGTTCTAGCGCCAAGGATACTTTTTTTCTACCAAAGTAAAAATGAGTATCTAACATCGCATCTTGGAGTTGGCGACGTTGACGACGATATTTTTCTGGAACTGCTGTTCCACTCAAATTCGCCAAAAACTGCATAAATCTGTCTACCGCTTCTAATCCAGTCAGTTCGGTAAACACCTCGGAAGGTGTGCCAAATTTCTGTTCTAAAATTTTGGCTGCACCCCGCATACTGTCACCCAGCGCTAGGGTATAAACAGAACTACCAATTTTACGTAGTTGTACTAGAGTTGTCCCACCCCCGGTAATCGGACTGTAGGAATCATCCAAGTGACCATCCAAAGAAGCCGAAAGGTCAGGGACTACAATTGGCATTAACCCAAAAGTACTGACAATTTCCTTGATTTGTTGCACATCCCCTGGCGTAAAGGCGGAACTCATCAAAATTGTCACCTGTTGCACCTTTGGTTCCCCCATTTGCGGAACCTCTTTGACGATACTTTCTACCGCCCCTGCAAATCCATCTTGCAGCGCGCCTTTGAAATCTGGTGAGGAGACAAGTACAATTGGCAATTCATCCAATTCCGGGTGACGTTTACGGAAATCCTTGAGAATCCCGTCCATGTCATCCCCTCTGGTTTCCGTTAGTCCAGTTGTACACAAACCAATAATTTCTGGCTGAGACTTCTGTACCAAAGTCAAAATTGCTTGTTCAACATTATCCTCACCACCCAAAATCGTACTAACTTCCGTCATCGCTGTGGTGGAAAGGGGTATAGCTTCTCGGAAATGCCGTACCAATATCACTTTCGCAAAAGCTGTACAACCTTGGGAACCGTGGAGTAAAGGTATCATCCCTTTCAAACCCAAAAATGCCAAGGCTGCGCCTAAAGTTTGGCTTTGCTTGAGAGGATTAACTATAACTGGCTTGTTAGGAGTGACTACTTTGGCCATTAGTAGTCCTCCTCTTCAAAAGATACAGAGATGGGTAGGTGGGTTGAGGACGAAAATTTACCTGTGTCTCCCTGTCCCCGTGTCTGCGAGTCGTCTTCCCAGGGTGCTGGTTTGCGGACTTGTTCCCACACAGGACTGTAGAGGGCTTCATCTAATTCCCTAGCCATTTCTACCATGCCGCTATAGCCTGCGTAGGCATGGTGACGTTCTTGGTTGATGTCGAGGAAAGGAATTCGGGCTTTGAGCGCGGTGTATTGGTTACGACCACCAGCAATTAACATCTCTGCGTTGGTTTCGTTAATCACCCGCAGAATTTCCTGGGGATTGCCTTTTTCTAAAGTAATGCCATCTTTGCCAAGTAATTGCTTGATGCGGGCTTTGTCTTCCTCAGTACTTTTTTTAGTACTGGTAGCAACTACTTCCATTCCCAGGTCTTTAGCGGCGGAGATAATTGACCAGCTTTTCACACCTCCGGTATAAAGGACAACGCGCTTGCCCTTGAGGCGAACGCGATAGGGAGCGAGTTTAACATTGAGGGCGGCGGTTTCTTCCGCAATTAATTTTTCTGTGCGTGCTTGTAAATCAGGATCGCCCAATTTCGCGGCAATATTTCGCAAACATCGATTGATATCTTCTACACCATAGAAAGATTCTTCGATGTAAGGGATACCGTAACGTTCCTCCATTTTCCGCCCCATGTTGATTAGAGCTTTGGAGCAAATCATCACGTTGAGTTTGGCACGGTGGGCGCTGCAAACTTCTTTGTAGCGAGCATCACCAGTAATTTTTGCTAAAACACGAATACCTAATTTTTTCAATAAAGGTAATACATTCCACATTTCACCAGCGATGTTATATTCGCCGATGAGGTTGATGTCGTAAGGTGTGGTGTATTCTGGTTCTTCAGTACCAACGACATATTCTAGTAAAGCTTCTCCACCGATGCGATTGCCAAGGTTTTTGCTACCAACAAATCCAGGTGAATTTACGGGAATTACAGGAATGCCGATTTTATTGGTAGCGGCTTTGCAGACTGCATCCATGTCCTCACCGATGAGAGCAGTAACACAAGTGGAGTAAACAAAAACTGCTTCGGGATTGTAGCGTTTATGAATGTCGAGGATGGCTTTATAAAGCTTTTTTTCACCACCAAAGATGACATCATTCTCACTCAAATCGGTGGTGAAGCCGAATTTGTAAAGTTGAGGGCCAGAAGAGAAGCTACCACGACTACCCCAGGAATTACCAGCGCAGGCGATCGGTCCGTGAACTAAATGAGCAACATCAGTAATGGGTACTAAAGCAATCATTGCACCGTCAAAGGCACAACCCCCTTGAGCGGCTCCCGGTTGAGCTTGTTGCGTGCAAGACTTATTTTTCTTTTCCCCATTTTTGTGATGATTATGTTCGCATCCTGGCTCAGAGAGCAGCTCGTTGATTTTGCCTTGGGTGATTATCATCTGTTTCCTCGCGCTGGATGAATTTTGTTAGTGAGTCAATTGTCCTACTCTACGAGAAGCCGCTTGCGCGTCTATGTCATTTGTCATTTGTATTTACTATTTATTTTTGTTATTTACTAATGACTAATGACCAATGACCGATAACTAATTAGTAATGGATAATGAGTATTAATAATGAGTAATTTGTAACGACTAGCAAATGTATTTCGAGACATCTTCTCCACATTCATCGCTGAGGTAAGATAATGCTCGAAAACGCAATCCTACAAAATTGTCATATAAAGGATTGAGTTTGCATAGCGCAGGAACATGGAAGATACGCCCAAACAAGTGAATATCTCGCTGAAAAGGACAGCAGCAAGGAATTATTTGGCAGATTAAGTGAGCGAGACGATAATTTTTGATTTGGATGGTATCTACTAACCGACGTAATGGATGTAGAAGAGCAAAGCCGCCAGATTTTTGATGATTAGGCGGGTGGTAATTAGGATGGGCATGAGTGTGATTTATCGATTCCATAATTCTATCGTGAGGAAAAAGTAAAAAGGAAAAAGTAAAAAGCTAAAAGAACATCTTTAAAGTTTTTACTTTTAACTTTTTACTTCATTGGCACGCCGCGAGTTGATGAGATTCTTAACGAATCAAGTCAAAGGAAATATCGGTTACACCAGTGATATTGGTATTGCGATCCATTTCATCGAGAATGGTATTGACAACCCAATTGAGGAGGTTGATACCACCTTGATAACCGATGGTTGAATAGCGGTGTAAGTGGTGGCGATCGAAGATCGGATAACCAATCCGTACCATTGGGATCTTGGTATCACGCCACAGGTACTTACCGTAGGAGTTACCAACAAAGAAGTCTACAGGTTCAGTGAACAGCAAACTACTAATGCGTTCTCTATCAGGTAATATAGTCTAAGACTTCTATGGTACGCTATATGGACGTTTGGGCTTACGCAAGGGTTTCGACGGATGAGCAAAATGAAGACGAAGGTGCTTTAATAAAACAAATGCGTCGGTTGCGTAGTGCTGGAGCAACACAAATATATTACGATGTTGAAAGTCGTACAAGTGATAAGCGTAAAGGGCTTCTGAAGTTGATTGAGGATATCAACGCATCTACACCAGGCAAAGTGTCCAAGCTGCTATTTATTCGGATTGACCGTTTAACATCCTCATCAATGACTTTTTATCGTTTGATGGATGCGTTGAAAAAGAAAGGTATACAACCATGTGCATTAGATGAGCCATTTGATATGTCGAGTATTGGTGGCGAGTTGACAATTGACGTTCGATTGGCGGCTAGTAAGTACGAAGTGAAGATGCTGGGGATGCGAGTCAAAAAAGAGCGAGATACGCGCAAAGCCAATAGAAAACCCCATTGGAATGCACCTTTGGGGTATATGGTTGAGAATGACAAGTACAAACGAGATGATCGTCCGTGTGTTTGTTTGATAGCAGAGAAGAGGGAGTTAACGCGATCGCAATTAATGCGATTTGTATTTGATACTTTCTTCGCAGTCGGTACGGTGTCCCAAACAGCCAGAATACTGCATGATACTTTGGGTATTCAAGCAAACGCCGTCCCAAAAGCCACTGATGCTAGGATTAACCTTCTCGATCAGGAAGAGGAAATCGTGCTAGAGAATATCAACAAATCTCGTAGCGGTGGATTAAATCTGCGTTATCCCCACACTGGCTTAAAGTGGTCAGTTTCTGGCTTGCGGTCTATTCTTGTAAATCCTGTCTACGCAGGAGGAACACTGTACAACACTGTAGTTCGTTCCAAAGGACACAGGAAACCATTCGATGAATGGGAAGTTGCATGGGGAACTCACGAGGATGAAGCGATTATCACCCGCGAGGAACACGAACGCATCAAATCAATGATTAGGGACAACCGTAAAAACCGATGGGCAACCGAGCAAAAATATACCAATCCATTTGCAAACTTAGTCAAGTGTGTCCATTGTGGTGCTGCTTACAGTCGCCAATGTAAGAAATTGGTTAAGAAAAAGAATTTTGTCAGACATCACTACCAATGTAGTTTTTATCGTACTGGGGCTTGTAGTAACGGAAAAATGATTTCTTCTGACGAACTGGAAGCACAAGTGATTAATCATTTAGTTCGTGAGGCTGAACGTTTAGCTGGGTTAGTAGAGAAAGAGGTGGAAAAAACAACAGAATCACTAGAAGTAAAAACACTTCGAGCATCTTTAAATACTCTCGAAGCACTGCCATCAAATCCAGCGATTGAGAAAGCTAAACAAGATATTTTGATGCAAATTGCTGATGCGATCGCTACAACAAACAATACGTCAAAACAATATTTAATTGCCAAAGAACGGATTGTTGTCGCATTTTCAAACCAGAGGTATTGGCAAGGGCTAGAACCACAGGATAAACAAGCTCTACTTAAAGGATGCGTAAAGAAAATAATGGTAAATGGCAACACAGTCACTGCGGTCGAATTGCTACATTTGCATTAAGCAACCCTAACTATTTTCAACAGTTTTTGGGTGGCTATTTTAGGCTACCCCTACAATCACACCAAGCACAGGAAAAAGCCACATGCATAATCGTAGGAGTGAAAATATTAATCAATGGTGTTTTCGTACTTAAAATTTCGGCGTTGCATAAATGCGGGATAGATAATATGCTCAGGGTAAATCCATCTCATACCTCACAAATCAAAAGAGTTTTCAGGTCTACTGAGAGGTTATTAAAGCCAAATGCTCTACCCTGCTTGCCTCACAAACAGTTGGTTGAAGGACAAAGTTAAATTCGGTTGTATAGAAAGGTTTATTTTGGTTGTGCGCGAACAATTCCTCTGGTCTTTCGTGCTTTTGCAACTTGACGATCGCCGACTTCACCGAGAAAGTTGTATCTGAATCAATATGAGCGTCTCCATCAATAAATATTTGCGTGATCAGTGAGGAGTAGCCTGCCGCACTCAACTGAAAGTGAATATGTGCAGCCCGCCAAGTGTGCCGTCCTAAAAGCCGTAGCACCTCGCCACACGGTCCGCTAGCTGGGATGTTGTATCCCTGTGGTACGACAGTTTCCAACTCATACTTACCATCTGCCTGAGTTCGGAAACAACCTCGAAAGTTACCTTGGGGCTGGGATGAATCTTGAATGTCGTAGAGTCCTTGGGAATTCGATTGCCAGACTTCAATGAGCGTATTAGGAATTGGTTGCCCGTTCACATCCAAGACGCATCCTGATAACAAAAGCGGATCACCTTCGTGATCTACTCCTAGGCAATTGCCCATTTGGCGTTCTGGTACATCTGGTATATACATAGGTCCTTCCAGATTGCTTTCTGTGGCTGTACCTCGCTCTGTATCGTGCAACAACTCCACTAGTTCGGAGATTCCTAGTAAATCTGTCAGCATATGGATCTCTCCGTTGGGAATCTCTTGGGTGTGATGACTCGCTCGATTCAGGAAACCACGCCCCATTTGCAACTCCTGCTCGGTGAGATTTACCTCCCGCACAAATGCGTGCAGATGTGTAACTAGACTTCTATAAATCTCGTAAAGTCGCGGGTGAGATTTGCCACCATCACCGTGATTAATTACTGCTTGAGTAATGTTGTCAAGAGTGATATTCTGCATAATTTAATTCCTGTTTTGATAATTTGTTCAGGGAATTGGCATGAGAAAATTTAGGAAGGCTGTTGTTCGGAAGGTGTTAATTTAGACGTTGCTACGTCAACAGGAGGCTGGAAAATAGTTATAATTGCTCGCACTGTAAATGCAACCATCGCCAATACTCCTAGTGAAAAGACAATATCTCCAGGAATACGTAGCCAAACTGTCCACTGCATCCAAGGGCTGCCAATCACTTGAGCGCTACGAGCATACCAAGTGCCATGATTTACCGAAGCCACCAATTGGTAAAAACCATTGGGAATCAAACCCAATACCAACATCATCACCAAGCCGCCATTAATTGACCAAAAAGCGAAGCGTAGCAGTTTTTCATTCCAAGCGCGTTCAGGTACAATCTCACGTAGGGCAAACAGCATTAATGCTAGTGCTAAAGAACCGTAAACTCCAAACAAAGCCGAGTGAGCGTGAATAGGAGTAGTGTTTAAACCCTGAGAGTAGTAGAGAATAATAGGTGGATTCACCAAGAATCCAAATATTCCAGCCCCTACTAAATTCCAGGCACAAGTAGCTAGAAAGAAGCGCAACGGCCAACGATAGAATCCGTCTGCTCCTTGAGACATCTTCAAAGTTTTCGCTACCTCAAATCCAATCAGAGTTAGAGGTACTACTTCCAAGGCTGATGTGACAGAACCTAATGCGGCAATAAACACTGGAGTTCCAGCAAAGTAAAGATGGTGGAGTGTACCAATTACGCCGCTACCGAGATACAAAATTGTAGTGAGATAAGTAGCACGCAAAGCTGAAGAGCGTTTTAAAAAGCCTAACTCACTGCACAGATAAGCGATCGCTACCGTGGCAAATACTTCAAAAAAGCCTTCCACCCACAGATGCACTACCCACCAACGCCAGTATTCAGCAACACTCAGGTGAGTGTGATTCGTATACATCAATCCGGCTGAGTAAAATAAGGGGATTGTAATTGCACTGTACAGGAAAAAGTGATTTAAACCTGTGCGATCGCCTTCACTTTTCAAAGCAGGTTTGAGGGCGCGGTACATCAACCACACCCAAAACACCATCCCACCAATTAGTAACAATTGCCAAACTCGCCCTAACTCCACATACTCATAGCCTTGATGTCCCCAAAGGAAACTGTGTTTTCCCAAAATTCCTTGCACCGCTGCCCAAGAACCAACTAAGGAACCTACAACTACGACGGTTAAAGCAATTAACAAAGCTGCACTACCAACCGCTTGATGTTTGGGTTCGCGCTTGCCAAAACGCGGGGCAAAGAACAAACCAGCTGCCAACCAGCAAGTCGCAATCCAAAACACAGCTAACTGCAAATGCCAGGTACGAGAAGCAGCATAAGGTAAAAATTTATTCAGAGGTATACCGTAAAAACCGTCACCTTCCACAGCGTAGTGAGCTGTCACCATACCCATGGTAATTTGTCCTAAAAATAGCGCCATCGCTACGCCAAAAAATAGTGAGGTCACTTTTTGGCTAGGGGTAGGGATACAAATAGCAGGGCGTGTTATTACTGGCTGCACTTCTTCTGCATCTTCTTGGAGCAGATACACCAATAAAAACAGACCAGTTGCCCCAATTAATACAATTACTGATACTATCGACCACACTAAAAATTGCGGTGGAGCTTGGTTGCCAATTAGGTCATCATGAGGCCAATTGGCTGTATAAGAAAATGGTGCATTGGGACGATTTGCAGCCGCCGCCCAAGCTGTCCAAGCAAAGAAAGCAGTCACATTGTGAATTTGGCTTGAGTCTTTAAACCAACCATCAGGAATTGAGTGAATTTTGGAACCATTAGCTAATAGTTGTTGATAGTGGGAGAAGACTTGCTGCAAACCTTGAGTTTGAGCAGTAGTGAGAATTAATTCGTCAGTTTTTGAGTCGTAGCGATTGGTTTTAAATTGTTCGCTCACTTTCGCTTGTAGACTAGCTCTGTCTGGCGCTCTCAAAGCTTCTAAGTCAGCTTGGGAAAAATTAGAATTGCCATTTGTTAAAACTCCAGCCGTCGCTAAACCCCAACGATGCAGAAAATCAGCCGTCCAATCTGGCGCTAGATAGCTACCATGTCCCCAAATACTACCAATGTGCTGTCCACCACGCGCTAAATATGTTTCTTGTCCAGCTTGAATTTCGGTTGCTTTCAGGATAATTTCTTGTTGTGGAGAACGAATAAATGTCGGAATAGGTGGGGCATTTTTCCAGATAGTTGCACCTGCTCCTAATAAAATGGTGAATGTGATCACACAAATTAATATTAACCAAGCAGGTAAGCTCAGTTGAAACTTACGAGTTTTGCGAAAATCTGGAATATTAGTGCCAAGAGAAGGACTAGTCATGGTAGTAAGTTCCTGTCTTTTGAAGAGATATGAACCCCAAACAAAAGTTAAAAGTTAAAAGGCAAAGGAAAAAACATAAAAGTGCTTTCAAGCCTCTAAATTTATTTATGGGGATGATCTTTTAACTTTTAACTAGTTGTGATTTGTTGTTTGTGCTAAAAATAGCTTTTTACTAACTTACTATTTTTGACAACTCCGCTTTAGGATGGGTCGCCCATTGTTATAAACTCTAAGGTAGGCAGTTTGGCTATTCCAGGGATCTTCTAGTTCATAATTTGTTTTGGCATTGTTGAAACTGTAAATCCAAGAATTGCCACTATTTTGCGAACTACCACTCGTAAGATATATGTTGCCATAGCGACTACGAGCGCTGTAGGAGTATTCCTGACGAGCATATTCATTCAAAGTAATAGTGTATTCATTACAGTAGTAAGTATCTTTCCAACCAACATGGGCTTGTGCTGTCTTAGGAACAAGTGCAGTTGTGGCGATCGCCATTCCCGCAGTCATTGAAATTACAAACTTTTTCATGATGTTTCTCCGTTTTATTTAATCCCATTAGATTTTTGTTGCAGCTAATATGATGTAGCCTAAGTCTTGCTGATATTGTTGAAACACTTGGTGCAGTGCTAATACTCGCGATCGCATTTGTGGTTTTGTGGCAATGTTCCAAATAATTTTGAGGGTGCTATTTATGTCTTCGTCTGCAATCAAAGATGGTAAATGTAACAGACGCATTGCCCCTATTTGGCTATTGTGAATGTGCAGACCTGCGGTTTGTAGAGTAGTTTTCCAGTCTTCTAGAGATAGAGGTGTGGCATTTACTCGGTTGACTGAAGACAGGACACGATGCAGTTCTATTTCATGGTTGCGTGCTAACAATTCATGGGAAAGGAATTGACCACCTGATTTAAGACGTTGGTATACTCCCTGCAAAATTTTGGCTTTGCCAATGGGGGATTGCATCGTCAGAATTGCTTCTGCTAATACATAGTCAAAATGCTGAGAAATTGTCTCTAGTGCAAAGACGTTACCAGGAAGAATTTGAACTTGACGCTCTAGTCGAGCTGATTGCACTCGTTGAGTTGCGATCGCAACTCGTTCGTAGTCCTGCTCAATGCCAATAACCTGAACTCCATAGCGTTTTGCTAAGGCGATCGCACTAGTACCTAAACCTGATGCTAATTCTAGAACTGTTTCACCTGGTTGAAAGTTTGCCCATTCTAAAAGTTTTTCTGTTGCTGATCGCCCACCAGGACGCAAAACTGTTTTACCAGCGTTAGCCAATACTTCATATCCAGGTGCTGTTTCAAAATCCAGTGTTTTTCTGATCATAATTATTTATTTCACCGAATTATTATTAGAAGTTGACCATTGACAAACTAATTTGTTGTTTACTTTTGACCACTGAGCAACCAATCTGATTCTCTCGGTATTTGGGGATGTCAAAGTTAATGATTCAAATGTAGAGCTAGACTTTTGAATAGTTACAGATTTCATAGTGAACCTTCCTTAATGGAATTACTTTTATGATGGATAATGATGATTTGAAATGTCTCAAAGCGATATTGAATTTAACTTTGATTCTTGTTTGCTCTCGTCTATATCTCTATTTATATAGGCTAAGTATCGTTGATTCTATGAGCTATCTCATACTTTGAGAATTGTTTGAAATTTCACCAAGAAGGCATTCTATTCAAAGGGAACTCTTAACTCTTAACAGGAAGTGTACCTAGCTTCACAAAAATCAAATACTAGTCTTATATATAACTTATTTATCGTATATACAGCGTATTGCAGGTTTATGAAGTACAGTAACAACAGTTTGTAAACCA
>NZ_JCACKS010000018.1:0-19106 GCF_059505505.1 Pelatocladus sp.
AACTTCTATTGACGTTCTTTTACCACAAAATATACTATTTTGGAGATGTTTAATGAAATAAATACAACGATTCCCAAGCCAATTTCAGATATCATTCTCAAACTGATGGCGAAAAATGCGGAGGATCGCTATCAAAGTGCCTGGGGCATCAAAGCGGATTTAGAAATCTGTGCTGAACAATTAGCAGAAATCGGTCAAATCTCTAGCATTCAACTGGCGCTTCAAGACGTTTGCGATCGCTTTCAAATTCCCCAAAAACTGTATGGACGAGAAGCAGAGGTTGCAGCATTATTGGCGGCGTTTAATTGTGTAGCGTCTCCAGAGTCAAATCCCGTTGCTGCTTCACCAAACAATTCAGAAACAACTTCACAAAGGGAACAAACGGGCAACCCAAAATTCCAAGTTGAAATGATGTTGGTATATGGCTTTGCTGGCATTGGCAAATCTGCGTTAGTGCAGGAAATTTATCAACCAATCACCCAAAAGCGTGGCTGTTTTATCTCTGGTAAATTCGATCAATTTCAGCGCAATATTCCCTACAGTGCGATCGCGGTTGCCCTGCAAAAATTGGTACGGCAATTACTTAGTGAACCAGACGAGTATGTGCAACAGTGGCGATCGCGCCTGCTCGCAGGGTTGGGCAACAACGGACAACTGATCGTTGATGTCATCCCTGAAGTGGAATTGATTGTGGGCAAGCAGCCGCCTGTCCCAGAAGTAGAAGCTGCGGAAGCTCAGAATCGTTTCAATCGCGTCTTTGAGCAGTTTATCCGAGTATTTTGTTCCAAGGAGCATCCGCTAGCGATCTTCCTGGATGATTTACAGTGGATTGACTCCGCGACGCTGAAGTTAATCGAGTTGATGCTGCTGGATGAGCAAAACCAATTCCTGTTTTTGATTGGAGCCTATCGAGATAATGAAGTGAAGCCAACGCATCCATTAGCATTAATGCTAGAGAGACTGCGAAAACAAGGGGTAGTACTTCAGGAAATTATCTTAGCACCCTTAACGCTTGAGCCATTGAGTCAATTGATTGCCGAGACACTACATCGGAATGCAGACATCGTTCGTCCCTTAGCTGAGTTAGTTTTGCGTAAAACTGAGGGCAATCCGTTCTTTGTCAATGAATTTTTGAGAATGCTGTATAGCGAAAATCTGTTAACCTTTGATGTTGAACATTTAAGCTGGCAGTGGAACATTGCTCAGATTGAAGCTCAAAACATCACCGATAATGTTGTAGAGTTGCTGCTGAACAAGTTGAAGAAACTACCAGAAGCAAACCAGCAAATTCTCCGTTTAGCCGCTTGTGTCGGAGCTGAATTTGATTTAGAGACGTTAGCGATCGTGTGTGAGAAATCACCCAAAACGGTTTTTCAGGATTTACTACCAGCGATACAAGGAGGATTCATTCAAACCCTGTCTGAATTAGACGAAGACTTGTTAGTTCAAGAGTATAAGTTCTTGCATGACCGAGTACAGCAAGCTGCCTATGCTTTGATTTCTGAGGATCAAAAGCAAGTAACGCACTACTGCATTGGACAACTCCTCCTGAGCAAGCTCTCTGAGGTTGAACAAAGTGAAAGGCTTTTTGATATTGTCAACCACATCAACTATGGTCAATCCCTTTTGACACAGAAAGATGAAAAAGAGAAACTAGCACGACTTAACTTGGCTGCCGCTCAAAAAGCGATCGCCTCTACTGCCTATGAAGCTGCGATTCAGTATCTTGAGACTGGTATTGGCTTGCTCGAAGAGAAGGCTTGGATGAGTCAGTACGACTTGATGTTCCACCTATATCGGACTCTCTGCACAGCACAGTTGAGCAATGCTAGCTATGAGCAATTAAGCGCTACAACCAAGGTTGCTTTAGAACACATTTCTTCTGCCGTTGATCGCGCAAATATTCGTGTATTTCAAATCACTCAATATACCCTACAAGGCGAATGTGAGCAAGCAGTTCAAACAGGTCTGATCGGATTGCACGAGCTGGGGATTGAGATTAAGGGCAAAAATTTGACAGAATTAGTCCGTGAAGAGTTTGCTGTTGTTGCCAAAAACTTAGAAAATCGCTCAATTTCCTCACTTTTAACTTTACCAACAGTAAGCGATCCGGTCATCCAAGCAGTGATTAAATTGGTCGTTTTAGATATATCACTCTACCATACGGCTAATATTGAACTTTTCAGCTTTGTCAGTTTAAGAGTAGTTCGTCTTTCCATTGAACATGGAAATATTGCTGAGTCGATTAAGGCTTATGCAAACTATGGTCTTCTTCTAGGTTTGATGGAAGGGCAACACCAACGAGGCTATGAGTTTGCAGATTTAGCGGTGCAACTTAGCTACAAGCTAAACAGTAAATCTCAGCAGTGTAAGGCACAGATGTTGTTTGGAGGCTGGATTCACGTTTGGTCAAAACCTATAACAGGGGCAGCTACGATCAATTACAAAGGTTTTCTGGCAGGCATGGAATCGGGAGATGTTCAATTTGCATCCTATAACTTGTTGGGTAACATTTTTAATCGTTTATTTCAAGGAGAAAATTTAATAACCGTTGCAGAAGACAACGAAAAATATCAGTTGGTGGTAGAGCAGATTCAGGACGAGCGTTCGAGGGTGGCACTGGCTGGAGCTAAATTTTTTATCGCAAAACTTACTTCAGGGCAAGCGGCACAGGAGAGCGATCGCTCACTCAGGGAGACAAAAAAAATAGTTGATCGGGGTGAAACCTCACAAATACGGTCTTCAATTTGTCTTTATTACATCCTCAGAATGCATCTTTCCTGTTTAACAGCAGATTTTAAGCAAGGCTGCCATTATTTCGTTGAAGCGGGGAAGATCCTAAATTCTATCGTAGGATTTACAACCTATAGTGGTTATTTCTACTATGGTTCTCTGATTTTACTCAACCTGTATTCCGGTCTATCTCAAACAAAACAAAGTCATGCTTTGGAACAGATCCGATTAAATCAGGAGCGCTTGAAAGCATGGTCGGATAGCTGTCCAGAAAACTTTTTACACAAGTTTCATCTCGTTGAGGCAGAGAAAGCACGAGTCTTAGGGCAAGTTCTTGAAGCCGAAGAGTTCTATGAACAAGCCATTCAAGGAGCTAAGGACAACAAGTATCTTCAAGAAGAAGCATTAGCCTATGAATTAGCCGCCAAACATTACTTAGCTCGTGGTAGAGAAAAGTTTGCCCAAACATACATGAAAGAAGCTCACTATTGCTATAAACGCTGGGGAGCAATGGCAAAGGTTAAAGATTTAGAAACTCGTTATCCTCAACTATTTCCTCAGTTGTCTAACGTAGTTTATACACCAGTTCGCACCACGGTTGGAACCACCTCAAATACCTCACATATTGCTCTCGACTTAGCAACGTTGATGAAAGCAGCTCAAGCAATTTCGAGTGAGATTGAATTGGAGCGATTGCTTAGTTCTCTAATGCAAATTTTAATTGAAAACGCGGGGGCACAAACTGGATGTCTACTTTTGGAGAACGCAGGAGAATGGGCGATCGCAGCGGCCTGTGAACTCAATGAAAGTGAGCAGGTCTGTGCAACGCAAGTACTGCGATCAATTCCAATGACCAATTGTGTACCTGAATCCATTATCCAATATGCGATCCGAACTCATGAATCTGTGATTTTAAGTGATGCAACTCGTGAAAGGAATTTTATCAACGATCCCTACATTCGACAAAACCAAACACAATCCCTGCTCTGTTTGCCGCTGCTTAATCAAAGTAAGTTGGTTGGTGTGTTGTATCTGGAAAATCAATTAGTGGCTGGAGCTTTTACACCGGAGCGATCGCAAGTGTTACATCTGTTATCGACTCAAGCAGCGATCGCGATCGAGAATGCCAAACTATATGCTAAAGTCAAGGAGCGGGAGAGCCGTCTGACAGCATTTATTGATGCAATGCCAATTGGAGTGACTGTCCATGATTCCACGGGGCAAGTCACTTATGCAAATCGGGCAACTTATCAACTAACGGACAAAGCCGATCTCTTAACAGAATTGCCCCCTGAACAAATCTCTGAAATTCATCAAGTTTACAAAGCTGGCACTAGTCAGCTCTATCCCACTGACCAACTACCTATTTTCCGGTCTCTGGCAGGAGAGACGGTTACTGTGGACGATATGGAAGTTCGTCTGTCGAATAGAACAATTCTTGTCCAAGTTTCCAGTACCCCTGTGTTTGATGAAACGGGAAAGATTGCCCATGCGATTACTGCGTGCCAAGACATTACAGAGCGGAAACAAGCAGAGAAACTGCTAGCCGATTACAACCGTACCCTAGAGCAACAGGTCGCACAACGAACAGCAGCGTTACAAGAAAGCGAAGCAGCACTACGCTACAGAGAACAGGAATTACGACTGATCGCTGACGCTCTCCCCGTTTGTATCAGCTACGTGGATGCCGATCGACGCTATCGCTTTGTTAACCGCACTCATGAGGTCTGGTTTAGCCGTAGTCGAGAGCAGATTCTGGGCAAGCATGTCCGTGAGATTCTGGGTGAAAGGGCTTATCAAGTGGTTGAACCATATATTGATCGGGCGTTTGCAGGGCAAACTGCAACTCTGGAGGTAGAAATGTCCTTGCCAACTGGTAAGCGATATATTAGTGCTACCTTAATCCCCGATTTAGATGGCAATCTTCAAGTCAGAGGATTCTATGCTCTAAACACAGATATTAGCGATCGCAAACGCGCCGAAGAAGCCTCCATTCTAGAAGAGCGTACCCACATGGCACGGGAAATTCATGACACTTTAGCCCAAGCGTTTACAGGTATTATCATTCATGCTCGCTCTGCCTCCCATGAGGTAACGGCAAAGCCAGAAAAAGCGCAAACTCTCCTCACTCAGATCCTCGACTTAGCTCGTTCTGGGTTGGCGGAGGCACGTCGTTCAGTAGAGGCACTACACCGCCCATACCTTTTAGAGAGCAGTAACTTACAGGATGCCTTCAGCAGTCTTGTTGCTCAATTGGACTCCTCGATCACAACCCAAATCGTCTACGAAGTCGTTGGTACAACCTATACCCTATCCTCCGATCTGGAAAATAATCTGTTTCGGATTGGGCAGGAAGCTTTGACAAATGCAATTAAATATGCTATAGCGCATGAAATCCGCATTGAACTGGTCTATGAACCGAGCAGGTGCATCTTACGAATAAAAGACGATGGGCAGGGATTTGATGTAGAAAACCAGGGGATGAGGAATGGCTTTGGTCTACTGGGGATGGCACAACGGGCTGAACGCATTAGAGCTGAATTAAAGATTCAAAGCCACTTAGGGCAAGGGACAGAGATCGTGGTATCTATTGATCGGGGGTAAGTCAGTATGAATCAGCCCAGTAGCATTCGCGTTCTGGTTGTGGACGATCATCCCGTCGTCCGCCAGGGTTTGATCGGAATGTTAGAGAAGGCTCCAGATATCGTCATTGTTGGTCAGGGGCGAAATGGGCAGGAAGCGATCGCAGTTTTTCAGCAACAGCAGCCTGATGTGACTTTGATGGATTTAAGGATGCCTGAAATGGGAGGTGTTCAGGCTATTATGGTTATTTGCAATGAGTTTCCCAACGCCCGAATTATTGTGCTGACCACGTATGACACCGATGAAGAGATTTATCAAGGATTGCGAGCAGGGGCAAAGGGGTATTTACTTAAGGACTCTGAGCCAGAGGAACTATTGACAGCAATTCGTACGGTGACCAGGGGACAACAGTATATACCTCCCAACGTGGCTGCCAAGCTAGTCCAGCGGATGACTGCTCCAGAACTGAGCGATCGCGAACTGGAAGTCCTGCGGTTAGTGGCTCAAGGAATGAGCAATTTGCAAATCAGTGTTGCCTTGAGTATTGCTGAAAGCACTGTCAAATCGAACATCAACCACATCCTAAGTAAACTGGGAGCTAAAGACCGCACCCAGGCGACCATTATTGCCTTGAAGCGAGGAATTGCCAGCTTATAATCTGGTGACATGAACTTAAGGTGGATGT
This sequence comes from Pelatocladus sp., assembly GCF_059505505.1. NCBI lineage: Bacteria > Bacillati > Cyanobacteriota > Cyanophyceae > Nostocales > Hapalosiphonaceae > Pelatocladus > Pelatocladus sp. The sequence continues at coordinate 6,002 of NZ_JCACKS010000018.1, forward strand.
TATCCCAATACCTGAGGTTGCTCAAAGAGTGATCGTTTTGTGGTTCAAAATATAAACTTTAAGTTGGCGACAGATTTGAATTTGTCCTTTAGATTAAGAATATACAAACAATTGTAGTACTAAAGAAAAGAGAGGTCACAGTGCTGCTTGTACCGTGAATGCCCTGCTCTTCAAATTTAGAATGAGTCACGATATTTCTGCCGAAGTACCCGGCAAACGCAACCCGTTAGTTGTCCCCGCCTCTGAGCGAGACTATCGGCAAGGGGAACTCGATGCCAGAGTTGTGCTGGTTGAGTATGGGGATTATCAATGTCCTGACTGTGGAGAACTTTACACTTTGATTAAAACCATTCAGAGACAGCCTGATGCAACCCTCCCTGAGAAAAATGCTCTCTGCTTTGTATTTCGACAGTTTCCTCAACCTCAAATCCATCCTCAAGCTCAAAAAGCAGCAGCGGCAGCGCTAGCAGCGGGAGCACAGGGACAGTTTTGGCAAATGTACGAGATGCTGTTTAGCCATCAACAGGAGTTGGAAAACGGCTACTTGGTGGAGTACGCTGATCGTCTGGAGCTTAATATTCCTCGATTTTTACAAGATATCACCAGGGAAGTACACGTCAATCGCATCAACGAAGATATCGAAAGTGGAATGCAAAGTGGAGTGACAGTTGCTCCAGCACTGTTTATTAATGGGACTCGCTATCTTGATCGCTGGAATATCGAACAGTTGATGACAGCAATTGTCACTGCAAGTCATTAGAGAGTGATTGTCATTTCACAATCATCGCTGGTCAATTCACACTCTCAAGTTAACGAGCTTAACGGTGCCACTTGCACAAATTGTTTACGATTCATTAACAAAAAGAGAACATCATGGTTGCTCAAGTCAATTCACCAGCAGTAGTTTTGGAAGTTGCAGACGATCCGCGTCTTTCCAGAAAAGTGAAGGAATTTTTGAAAGTCCTGAATTCAGGTGGTGTAGGTTTAGAGACATTAACTGCACTTGAAGCGCGTCAAGTACTCGTAGATGCACAGGCTTCTGTTGAAGTAGACCTTTCAGGCATTGAAGAGTTCGAGAAGACGATTATCGCTGATGGTTACACGATCGCACTTAACATCGTGCGACCGGAAGGGGTTCAGTGCATTAGTCGTTGCTGCACCCAGTGCTTTTGCTCGGTTGATTGCAGCAACCGGGACGGTGGACGAGACAGAACCAACAGACTTGGCGTTATTTGAACGCATTTCTGCTGAGATTGGCGACGAATTTCTAGGTCCTCCCGGAACGCTACCCTCTGCATGATGCTATTAAAATGTAGCAGTCCTCCTGGAACCATGAACAGAAGCAGTGCAGGAACTTTTTATCAAAACAGAATAAAGGCGTCAGTCGCCAGAATTCAGAATTGAATTCTGTACGACTGGCGGATGAATAAGCTCTTTTTAGACCCCCGCTAAATCGTTCGCGCAGCGTCTCTGAAAGAGAAGATTTAGCGGTCTTCAATTAGTGGCGGGTCTGAATCCCCCACTTTCTTGTTCTGATACCATTTCTGTATGAAGCTGCGCTAAATTAAAAACAAGTGTGGGTTTGGTTTAAACGTTATGGGTCTGAGATTGGAAGTCGAGATTAAAGAAAGCCAAGAAGAATTGGAAAAAGCAGTAAAAGGTGCGAGGGAGGCAAGCAGCAAAGAGCGATTACAAATGCTCTACTGGCTAAAAAGTGGTCAACTCACAAGTCGCAGTGCGATCGCAAAACGTTTAGGACGCGATGTTGCAACCATAACACGTTGGTTAAGAAAGTATAAAGACGGGGGACGAAGTGGATTGCTATGTGTGAAACATGCGCCTGGTAAAGAGCCTATAGTGAGTGGAGAAAATTTGTCACGTTTGAAACAGCGATTGGAGGAGCCACAAGGATTTCACAGCTATAGTCAGATTCAACAATGGCTTGAGAGCGATCTGGGACTAAAGCTAGCCTACAAAACGGTTTATCAGCTTGTTCGCTATTGTTTGGGTGCCAAACTAAAAGTTCCTCGTCCCAAAAGCCGCAAACAACATCCACAAAGTCAGTCTCACTTTAAAAAAAACTCCCTTTAGGGGTTATGTAAAAATAAGTTGGTCAACCTTATATTTATTCGGCTCATTCAAGTTCTCGAGTAGAGGGGGCAGCGCCGGGTACGGCGCTGCCAAGGTTGACCAACTTATTCCTACATGGATGCTTAGCACTCAAATTCTTGCAAGAAGAATTTGGAGAAGGTCAGCGACTGAGATACATGTGCCAGGACGAAACCCGCCTGGGATTAAAGACTATTGCCGGACGTTTAATTACCGCTGCTGGTGTAAAGCCGATAGGTTTGAGTCAGTGGCAACGTGATAATTTTTACTTGTATGGTGTAATTGAACCTTTAAGCGGATATAGTTTTTTCTACGAGTTTTCCCATCTTGACGGGGATTGTTTTCAGAAATTTTTAGAGTTGCTGTCGGCAGAACTGGGCGAAGACGTTGCAGTTGTCCAGTTTGACCAAGGCTCTTTTCACACAGTTAAAACCCTTGACTGTCCAGAAAATATTATACCAATGTTCCAACCACCCCACTCTCCAGAATTGAACCCTATTGAGAGGTTTTGGGAGTTTCTTAAGAGCAGACTCCAATGGGAGAATTGTAAAACCCTTGCCCAACTACGTCAGAAATTAACTGAGATACTAGAAACTATTACACCAGAAGTGATTGTTTCTCTCACCTCATACGACTTTATTCTTGAAGCTTTATTTAGCGCAGCTTCATAAAGAATTGGTATGACTCCTGAATTCTGACTTCTGAATTCTTCTTCAAGACTCACTATAACTACGTTGTGATTGGTGAGAAAGCAGCAGATTTAATCAAAGCAACTCGCACTCGAAGAGCTTCGTAGAGAAGGTATGAATGAACACTGAATACTACGACGACATTGTGATTGGTGGTGGCAAAGCAGGCAAAACATTAGCATCTGCACTTGTGGCAGCCGGACGAAAAACTGCTTTGGTGGAACGCAGCTTAACCATGATTGGGGGTGGGTGCATCAACATTGCCTGTATTCCCACTAAAACGATGATGGCAAGCGCAGAGGTTGCCCATACCGTGCGGAGCAGCGCGGTTTATGGTGTTAAGACCAATGAATTTACCGTTGATTTAGCAGCAGTCATCCAACGGAAGCGATCGGTTGTGCTAGCTGCGCGTGAGATGAATCTACACAATTTAGAAGCGGCTTTGGGTAAAAACTTAATCATTGGTACAGCACGATTTGTTGATGCTAAAATGATCGAGGTCACAACCGTTGAAGGCAATACTCGTTTACTTGCCGCAGAACGATTGTTTATCAATACAGGTACGCAACCGTTGATTCCACCCGTACCCGGACTCAAAGAAACTGGGTTTTTTACGAGTGAGTCGATCATGGAGCTAGAACAGTTACCTGAGCATTTGATCTTACTTGGCAGTGGCTACATTGGCTTGGAGTTTGCCCAGATGTTTCGGCGCTTCGGCTCTCGCGTGACTGTGATTGGGCAGAGTGAGCAAATTCTGTCGCCGCAAGATCCAGATATGGCGATCGCCCTTCAAACGTTACTAGAACGAGAGGGGATTGAATTCCTGCTCAAGGCAACGGTGTTGAGCGTTGTTCGCGTTGGCAATGCGACCAAGCTTCAGATACAAATTGCTAATCGAGCAATAGAAATTCAAGGTTCGCATTTGCTTGTTGCCGTGGGTCGTGCGCCAACCACCAATTCCCTGAATTTAGCCGCTGCGGGTGTGGTAACGGATGCAAGTGGATTTATTCCAGTCAACGATCGCCTGGAAACAAATATACCGGGAATTTGGGCGTTAGGCGACATCAATGGAGGATCGCAATATACGCATATTTCGCTGGATGATTATCGCATTGTCAAAGCAAATTTGATTGATGGAGGCAACCGTAGCAGGCTCGATCGCTTAGTTCCTTCCTGTCTATTTATCGATCCAGAACTGGCGCAAGTGGGTCTGACCGAAACAGCAGCACAGCAACAAGGATATCCTATCCGTGTGGTAAAACTGGATGCCTCAGCGATTCCCAGAGCGAGAACTTCGGGTCAAACCGATGGATTGCTGAAGGCGATCGTGGATAGTGAAACTGGTCGTATTCTCGGTTGTTCCCTTTTGTGTCATGCAGCGGGTGAAGTGATTTCAACGGTGCAGATGATAATGCAGGCGAAGCTGCCCTACACGGTTTTACGCGATGGCGTGTTGACTCATCCTACGATGACTGAAGGGTTAAATTTGCTGTTCTCAAAGTTGTGAGGCAGCACTGTTCCGCTCTTGAGAGTCGGCATACCCGATGAAATTGCCAAAGCCGTTGTCTTTCTCGCTTCAGACGACAGCAGCTTTGTAAACGGCATTGAGTTGTTTGTTGATGGCGGTATGGCACAGATTTAAAGCGCTCAAAAAGTAAAACATTGTTGCCAGAAAACTTGAGTATGAGAAAATCACGTCTAAAATTTACCCTCCTGAAAGCCAATCGTCTGTATGTGCCTGCCTCCTTTTTTGGCATAATTCTAGGTTTGGTCGGGCTGGGAAACTGCTGGCGAGTGGCGAGTAAGATCTGGCACTTACCCGCCTGGATTGGCGAAGCGATTATGTTATTTGCAGTTGTGGTGTGGCTCGTATTGTTGCTTCTTTATGCCAGCAAGTGGCTGTGGGCGCGGGCGGAAGCGCTGGCGGAATTCAAGAACCCCGTTTTGTGTTGTTTTGTCGGTTTAGTGCCTGTATCTACGTTGCTGGTGTCGTTGGCGATCGCACCCTATGACCGTAAGCTCGCGGTTGCACTCTTCATAGTTGGCGTGATCGGTCAGTTAAGCTTTGGCGTATATCGTTCCGGGCAGTTGTGGATGGGCGGACGTAAGCCAGAAGCAACCACACCTGTGCTTTATGTGACGACAGTTGCAGGTGGGTTTGTCGGTACGATCGCTGCCAGTACTTTCGGTTATCGTGAGTGGGGTGCGTTGTTTTGTGGGATCGGGCTGTTTTCATGGCTCGCACTGGAGTCCATTATCATGCAGCGCTTGTATCTACTGGAAGCATTGCCTAAACCCCTGCGTCCAACGCTGGGCATTCAACTGGCACCCCCCACTGTCGGCTGTGTTGCCTACTTAAGCCTCACTAGCGGTCAGCCCGATATCTTTGCCCAAATGCTCTTCGGCTATGGACTGATGCAGGCATTAATACTACTGCGGTTGCTACCGTGGTTATGCCAACAACCTTTTTCAGCATCCTATTGGGGATTTACGCTTGGCGTTGCTGGCTTGGCGTTGGCACCCTTACGCTTTGTTGAACGCGGCATGACCGGAGCAATAGAAGGTTTGGCAGTGCTGTTATTTGTTGGTGCAAACATCGTGATTGGCAGCATTGCTCTAGGAACATTACGACTATTGCTGCGGGGCAAACTCCTTCCGCCATCAGCGCCTGAATTTACCTGAATCCAATCAATTGTCTAGAAAACCTCATCATATTGTTACTGATTAGGACTATCTACATGATTTTGTCGTTTGGAATTGTTGCTGATTGCTTGTCAATAGTTTCTTGGGTAACAGCTTAATTGTTTGCTATTCCGATTTTTCCATCCATCGCAACGAGATATGAGGAGATCAACATGACAACAACTACTGATCCCGATTTTGCAGCCCGTGAGGCACTACGCCTGCTCGGTTCCGATCCCGAAAACTGGGTGCCCGATCGCCCTGGCATCGATCACAATGTCACTATCATAGGTGGCAGTGGCAGTGGTAGCACCTTTGTATTTGCGCTACGGCGTGCTGGGATTGGTCGTGTGACTGCGATCGATGCAGCCGATGACGAGACTCATGCAGGCGTATGGCTGACGCGAGCGCGGATGGAAAAGCTCCGCACGCCGAAAAATGTGCCTGGCCCAGAACTAGGCATCCCAGAATTATCCTTTCAAGCCTGGTACGAAGCGCGGCATGATGCAAAAGCCTACGCGGCGATCGATCGCATTGGGCGAGTGACTTGGGCTGAGTACCTCAGTTGGTATCGGCATTTCCTCGGTATCCAGATTCGTTACCAGACGAAGTTGGTGAGAATTGAGCCAGCCGCAGGTTTCTTTTGCCTACACCTTGAGGTAAACGGTGTCCCACTCTTAGAGACTACGCGCAAAGTTATCTTCGCCAATGGTGTGGCTGGCACTGGTGGTGCATACATACCTCCGTTACTGGCTGACTTACCACGCAGGCTGTACGCACATACCGCCGATGCCATCGATTTTGAAGCACTGCGCGGTAAAACTGTGGCGGTGCTGGGTGCGGCGGCTTCAGCTTTCGATGCCGCAGGAGTGGCGCTGGAATCGGGAGCAAAAGCAGTACATCTGTTTGTACGGCGGCCTTTGATCCCGTCTCTACCAATAATTCGGGAACGGGACTACCCTGGTGCTTACTGCAACTTTCCCCAACTACCCGATGCAGTTCGCTGGTTCCAAGCTTGGCGCTTTCGTCAAGCAGGCTCCACACCATCACGGAACGCGATTGTGCGAGCGATCGCCTTCCCGAACTTTCATATCCACCTATCTGCAACTTGGAAATCGGCACGGGAAAAGGGCGATCGCATTGTCACCCAGGTGAATGATGATGTTTTCGAGTTTGATTTTGCGATCGCTGGCACTGGTTACTTTGTTGACCCCACAAAGCGTCCTGAACTAGCCGACTTTGCCCAGCACATTGCCCTCTGGCGCGATCGCTACGAGCCACCAGAAAACCTGCGCGACGACTATTTGGGGACGCACCCTTACTTCGGTAACGCCCGCGAATACCTAGAAAAAGTACCTGGCACTGCCCCTTATCTGAAAAACATTCACGTATTTAATCCTGCTGGTCTCGTCAGTTTCGGCTTGCCTGTTGGTGACATATTTAGCATCCGCCGCGACATACCTGCAATAGTATCGTGCATCAGTCACGACTTGTTCTTTGCGGACTGGGCGCATCATGAGGCACGTATCACAGGCGATATCGCCCCCGATTTTGAGAACTCGCTCTATGCTGCTGCGGTGTGGAAATAACCGAATATAAACTATTATTAGGTACTTACCTGCTATGAACACCCACACACTGAGCGCTAGGGACATTATTGGATCATCACCGTTGATTGCGATCAAAAACGAAGCACCACCCAAGCTGATTGTCGATCCACCGCTTCTTGAACCGCTAGCACAGGGACGCGTCTTTATCCAGTACCGGACGGAGAATTTGCGTGTGTTGCCAGTGTTTGGCAAAGGTGCCCTCGAAGTATCGCCGCGCATTGGGCATATCCACATCACCGTTGACGACGCGCCGTGGCACTTTGTTGATACCAGTGGCGAAACGATTATCCTGGTCGGACTGGAACCTGGTTCGCACAAGGTGCTGATCGAACTAGCTGACCCCATGCACAAAGTAATCACCAGTGAAACTATAAAGTTCACGCTGCCCGATCCTAATAAATCATGAAAAAACTAGACGGAAAAATCGCAATTGTGACGGGGATCAACGACCTGCCAATTCAGGAGAATGATCGTAAATATGACTAGTTACTAGGTCGTCGGGACGACGATCGTCCTGGATTGTCCGATTTCAATCTTTGAGCAGCTGGAGCAATATCTCTATCATCCAGTTTCTGTCCTGTAAGGAGTCCACTGTTATGGATACAAATAACGTGACTGCGAATAATGGCATCATCAGCCAGCCCAGTCCCTATTCTGTCACCGAAACCATTGATCGACTAGCAGCTATACTCCAGGCGAAAGGCATCACCATTTTTGCCCGCATCGATCAACAGGCAGAGGCAGAAAAAGTCGGACTCAGCCTGCGTCCAACGCAACTGTTGCTGTTTGGCAACCCCCAAGCTGGAACGCCTTTGATGCTGGCAGAACCGACGATCGCCCTAGATTTACCCCTGAAAATACTGGCATGGGAAGCAGCTGACAGCAAGGTCTGGCTGAGTTACAACGATCCCCACTACTTAAAGCAACGGTTTTCTCTCTCAGATGAATTAGTCAAGAACATTGCGGTGATTGCATCCTTAATCGAGCAAATCCTGAGAAAACCTGTAGCCTGAGAGACATCCTCAAAACGAATCACCCGACACCAGAGGATTGAATTTTATGGAAACCGTAACGTTAACTAAGCAAAGTACGTTATCACAATTTCATTGAAGATACTTTTATGACACATACACCATTGCTGGTAAAAAATGGTTCTGAATACCTAAAAATTTCAACACAAGTTGATTGTTCAGGTGATTTCTCCATCAATTATGCACTCACTACTGTCGCCCAAGAGGTTGCTGGATTGTTGCAACAGGCTTATCCAGTTCAAGCTGATAGCAGCAATCGCGCTGGAGTAATTGCAATTCGAGCGATCAAGCCAGAATACAGACAGGTCGTTACTACCGAACCGTTGACTGAGCGGGAGTTAAAGGTATTGCAACTGATTGTGGATGGGTGCAGCAATGATGACATTCCTTGATCAAATAAACTTCAGATACCATCGAAAAACTATGAAAACACTACTAAAACGATCAACAGTCCTGCTTGGACTCATGACGTGTGCAGTTGCCCAGTTCCCTCTATCCGCCTCAGCAGATTCAACGGCTGGCTTGATCCTCAGTTTGAAGTGTCCTAGCGAGTACACTGTGAATATTTGGAAACGCTATCGCTCTGGCGAGTTGCTCTATCGAGGGACAGGTCTGCTGGGAAATTTGAGCTTGGGCAAGGGAACGGAGGAAAATACAGGAGCCGCTCAAGTGTACAAGTTTAAGCGAGGCAACTATACCTATCAAGTCCTCGGTGGTAAAGGCAATCGTCAAGAACAAGGAACGTTACAGGTGTCTGAGAAAGATCGCTCGATTGTTAGCCAAACTTGCAGACGTGAATAGCAAATTTGATACAACCGCGATCGCACTCAAGCAGCAATTCGAGGGCTTTGATCGGGTCTTGCCTACTAAAAGTTGATGCTATTGAATTCTCACTCACAAGGAGACAAATCCATGTCAGACAAACACGAAGTTGTAAACATTTTTCCATCCCATGTTGAAGCGGAAGCTGCTGTATTAGAGTTGCAAAAAGCAGGCTTCGACATGCAAAAGATTTCAATCATTGGTAAGGACTACCAAACCGTTGAGCATGTTCGTGGTTTCCTTACCTGGAAAGATACCGCTAAAGCTGGAGCTGGAGAAGCAGGCTATTGGGGCACCTTTTTTGGTGGGCTGTTTGGCATTCTCACAGGGGTTGGTTTGCTGTTTATTCCAGGAGTTGGCCATGTAATTGTGGCTGGACATGTTGCCGGAGTGCTGGCAGGCTGGATCGAAGGGATGATTGTGGGTGGCGTAGGCGCTACTGTTGCTGGGGGATTAGTCGGTGCCCTGGTTGGACTCGGAATTCCCAAGGAGCAAGCCCTGAAGTACAAGACAGAAATCAAAGCTGGTAAGTTTATGGTGATTGTCTCAGGCACAAATGAGGAAATGGATCAAGCACAGCAAATCCTGCAAAACGCAGGTCATGAAGTTTCTCAACCCGTTGTTGCTTAACTTAATAGCAACACTTTTCACTCATTCATCTGTATACGCTGTCAAATTGTAAACATTACACCTAGAGGCAATTGCTATGCCGACTCCAAATATAAACAAGCTCGCTAGAGCCAATGGCAGCCAACCCTTGCTGCATCAGCACGGACACGAGATTCAACCGTATGGCAACTTAGTTAATCCGCCGATCACCCTTAGCCCTGATACTCGTCGCGAAAGCTGTACGCTAATCAATCAGATTTTGGCAGACACGATCATTCTCTATCACTTCTACAAAAAACATCACTGGATGATGCGCGGACATACGTTTTATCAACTACATTTGTTGCTCGACAAACACGCCAGTGAACAGATTGAGTTGATTGATGTGATGGCAGAACGAGTGCAAACACTGGGAGGTGTGGCAATCGCAGACCCACGCCATGTGGCCGAAGTCACCAAGATTAAGCGTCCTCCCAATGGTGTTGAAGAAGTCCCCGTGATGCTGTCGCGATTGCTGGAAGCGCATGAATTGATTATTACAGAACTAAGATCAGCGATCGACAAAACCGCAGCGAATCAAGACAGTGGTACGAATGATATGCTGGTCAGTCAAGTATTGCGAACGAATGAGCTACAGGTTTGGTTTCTAGCAGAACATCTAGTGGATACACCTCTAGTACGCAGCTAGAGCCTGATCATCATTTATCCCCTACTACAATCTTGGAGGAAAAAATGGCAAAAGTTGTTGGCATTGATTTAGGAACCACAAACTCTTGTATTGCTGTAATAGAAGGCGGAAAACCGCTGGTTATTGCAAACGCAGAAGGACAACGCACGACCCCCTCAGTCGTTGCTTATACGAAAACAGGCGATCGCCTTGTGGGTCAGATCGCTCGGCGGCAAGGCGTGTTGAACTCCGAAAATACTTTCTACTCCATAAAGCGTTTCATCGGTCGGAAATACGATGAAATCACGCGGGAAGCTAGCGAAGTTTCCTATAAGGTTGTGCGGGACAGTACTGGAAACGTCAAGATTGATTCTCCCGCTCTGAAGAAACAGTTTGCACCCGAAGAAATCTCAGCACAAGTTCTGCGGAAATTAGTAGACGATGCTAGTAAGTATCTTGGCGAGAAAGTGACTCAAGCCGTCATTACTGTTCCCGCATATTTCAATGATTCGCAGCGGCAAGCAACTCAAGATGCAGGCAAAATTGCTGGATTAGAAGTGCGTCGCATTATTAACGAACCAACCGCCGCTGCACTGGCTTACGGTTTAGATAAAAAAAGCAACGAGACAATTCTTGTGTTTGACTTAGGGGGTGGAACCTTTGACGTTTCCATTCTCGAAGTGGGCGATGGAGTGTTTGAAGTCAAATCGACCAGTGGCGATACACACTTAGGGGGCGATGACTTTGATAGAAAGCTTGTGGATTGGATGGCGAGCGAATTTCAACGGAACGAAGGTATTGATTTACGCAAAGATAAGCAAGCCTTGCAACGTTTAAACGAAGCGGCTGAGAAAGCTAAAATTGAGCTTTCCAGCACCACACAAACCACGATTAATCTTCCCTTTGTGACTGCAACCCAAGAAGGGCCTAAGCACCTTGACTTAACGTTAACAAGAGGTCAGTTTGAGCAGATGTGTGCAGATTTGCTTGATCGCTGCCGCATTCCAGTTGAGCAAGCCCTTAAAGATGCCAATCTTAACAGTGCGGCTCTCAATGAAGTGGTGTTAGTCGGTGGATCGACTCGGATTCCGGCAGTACAACAACTTGTGCGCCGGATGACGGGCAAAGAGCCAAATCAGGGCGTGAATCCTGATGAAGTGGTTGCAATCGGAGCTGCGATTCAAGCAGGGGTGCTGGCGGGTGAGGTGAAAAATATCTTGCTGTTGGATGTTACCCCGCTTTCTCTAGGGGTGGAAACAATGGGCAGTGTGATGACGAAAATTATTCCGCGAAACACGACGATTCCTGTGAAAAAATCAGAAACCTTCTCAACGGCTGCGGATGCTCAACCCAATGTCGAAATTCATGTTCTGCAAGGTGAGCGGGAACTTGCTAACGACAACAAGAGCCTCGGAACATTCCGACTGGATGGAATCCCGCCTGCTCCCAGAGGTGTGCCACAAATCGAAGTGACATTTGACATTGATGCTAATGGACTCTTGGCAGTGACCGCTAAAGATCGAGCTTCGGGGAAAGAGCAATCTATTACCATTACAGGCGCTTCTACGCTGGATAAAGGCGACGTGGAACACATGGTGCGAGATGCCGAAACTCACGCAGAAGAAGATCGCAGACGGCGGGAGCAAATTGATACCAGGAACAACGCAGATGCACTTGCTTATCAGGCTGAAAAACAACTACAAGACTTAAACGGACAAGTTTCGGATGTTGATAAAAATCGGGCCCAAGAATTGATTAACAGTCTGCGTGAAGCGCTCAATCAAGAGAACTACGATCGCATGCGATCTCTTACACACGATCTGCAACAAGCTTTGATGCAGATTGGTAGCGCTATTTACGCTCACGCGAACACCAATGCAGGTACTCCAGATTCTGCCCCTCAAAGCAGTGATGATGTAATCGATGCTGATTTTGTGCAATGACATGCGATCAAGAGGTCAGTGATGCCAACTTCGACAGACTTCAAAGACTACTACGTTATTTTGGGAGTCAGCAAAACCGCAACTCCTGAAGAAATTAAGCGGGCTTACCGCAAGCTGGTTCGTAAGTATCATCCTGATCTCAATCCTGATAGTAAAGACGCAGAAGAAAAGTTCAAAGATCTGAACGAAGCTAACGAGATACTTTCCGATTTAGAGAAGCGGCAAAAATACGATCAGTATGGTCAGTATTGGAACCAAGCAAGTCACAGTGGAACTTCTTCGCCTCAACAAGGCTCTCGCACTGCAACTGAAGACTTCGATCAATATAGTGACTTTGATTCGTTTATCAACGATCTGCTGGGCGGGTTAGGAAATCGAGGTCGAGCAGGACACAGAACCTACAGCTATCAAACTACGCCAAGCGATTTTGGTGAAGGATTCCGCACTCAAGCTCCTGCACCGGATACGGAAGCTGCGATCGCGCTCACTTTTTCTGAAGCATTTCACGGTGTTCAGAAGCATCTGCAACTGGACGATGAAACCATTAAGGTTCGTATTCCCGCAGGCGCAAAACCAGGTAGTCAAATTCGGATTAAGGGTAAGGGTCGTCTTAGCCCATTTTCGCAGCAGCGCGGCGACTTGTATCTCACGATCAAACTCTTGTCGCATCCCTTCTTCCGATTTGAAGGGGATAATCTCGTTTGCGATGTGCCGATTCGACCAGATGAGGCAGTTTTAGGCGCGGAAATTAGCGTCCCGACACCTGATGGCAGCGTCACTGTGAAAGTTCCAAAAGGCGTGCGATCCGGTCAGTCACTCAGACTACGCAGCAAAGGCTGGGTAATGCCGAAAGGAGGACGAAGTGATTTATTTGCCAAACTGCAAATTGGCGTAAATATAGCGGTGCGATGTAGAAGTTGAGTGTTAAAGGATGAAACAAATC